>JACCVZ010000075.1 GCA_013697905.1 Nocardioidaceae bacterium | reverse complement strand
ACCAACCCGCAGAACCTGCGCAGCCTCAACGGCAAAGTGCTGCGGTTGAACCGGTTCACCGGCAACGCCGCCGCCGACAACCCCTTCATCGGGGCCAACGTACGCCGCAAGCGGCTGGTCTACACCTACGGTCACCGCAACGTGCAGGGGCTTGCGCTGCGACCCGGCCGCCGGATGTGGTCGGTCGAACACGGCACCTACCGCGATGACGAAGTCAACGTCTTGTTCAGGGGCGGCAACTACGGATGGAATCCGGTCCCCGGCTACGACGAGTCCAAGCCGATGACGAATTTCTCGCTGCCGGGCAAGCAGTACGCCGCCCGGTGGAGCTCCGGCGACCCGACGATCGCCACATCGGGTGCGGTGTGGGTTCGCGGTCAGCAGTGGGGCCGTTATCGTGGTGCGCTCGCGGTCTGCGCGCTCGCCGGAGAGCGGCTCGTATTCATGAAGTTCGACGACCACGGCCGGCTGCTCTGGACAAGGACGCCGCCTGCGCTCCGCGGCAGTTACGGCCGGCTGCGGTCGGTGGTTCAGACCGCCGACCACGACCTCTTGATCACCACCGCCAACGGCGGCGGAGTCGACAAGATCGTGCGCGTCAGTCCGGTCGGAGGCTGACCCGGGGCAGGTACGTACGTGCACCACCCACAGGTCAGAACAAGATCGTGGCGAAGAGCCCGGTCTCGGCGAATCCCACTCGCGCGTAGGTACGCCGGGCTGGGTTGTTGTGCTCGTTGACGTACAACGAGACCACCGGCACTGCGTCGTCGAACGCGGTGGCACAGACGGATGCGACTCCGGGTGCAGCGAGGCCCTGACCCCGGTGCCGCGGATTGACCCACACGCTCTGCACCTGCGCCGCGTGCGGCGTCACCGGACCGAGCTCGGCCTTGAACACGACCTCGTCTCCCTCGATGTGCGCGAAGGCATGCCCGCGCGAGATCAGCTGTGCAACCCGTGCACGGTAGAGCCCCGCGCCGCCTGAGGCCTCCGGCGAGACACCCAACTCCTCGGTGTACATCGCGACGCAGGCGGGGTAGAAGACGTCGAGCTCGGCGACCGTCACCCTTCGTACGTCGGGGGAGGGAGTCACCAGCGGAGGTCCCGAAAGCACCATGAACGGTTGGCGTGGTCGCACCGAGCGTGCTGGCCCCCACTCGCCGCGAAGCCGCTGCCACAGACCGGTGACCTCGTGGTCGGGGCCGAGAATCGAGCCGCAACGGCGTCCCTGTGCGAGGGCCCGCGCCGCATAGGCGTCCAGGGCGGCGGGGGTCGACATGACGGGAGCGAGGTTGGCCGCGGAGTGACAGACCGAGATGAGTTTCCCGTGTTCGTCGTACCCCCACATCTCGCCACCGAGCCAGCGCGGCTCCAGCCGGGTGAGCCGCACCCGGTGGTCGACGAAGACATGGGTGACGGGGTCGCGGGCGATCAGGGCATGGACCGCGTCGATGTCGCGTGGCCCGAGCACGCGCAACCGAGGACGCGCTCTGAGCATCGTCGCCACCTCCTCGCGACGCCGAGCCTACGCGGACTGTCGTGAGCGGCCCTGTCGCGGAAGCTCACACCCTCGCGCATGGGAAAGTGTCCTTGGCGGCCAAGGTCCGGACACGCCGACGTGGTGGTCCGGGGGAAGCGGGGAGCGATGAACCCGTCGAGCAGGCCGCGCCTACACACGAGGCGATCGCGCACCACGTGTGGCTGGCTCGCGGCAGCTCTCCTGGTGGCGGGCTGCACGACGTCGGGGTCCGGTGACACCAACCAGCCCGACAGCAGCGGAGATCCCTCATCCAGCACCTCTCCGGCAAGGCCGACCGCGACACCGGGATCCGGCCCGACAGCGCCGGAGCCGACGCAGACCACCACACCGGAGACCGTGGCGGCGCCGCAAACGACTGCCCCGGTCGCGCCGTTCGAGCCGCGCACGATCACCGTGGTGATGAACGGTGACGTGCTGCTCCACGACGGGCTCTGGACCACGGCCGAGATCGATGCCACGAGAACCGGCCGTGGTGACATGGACTTCCGGCCGCTGTTGGCGGACCTGAGATCGCTGGTGTCAGGCGCCGACTTAGCGGTGTGCCACCTGGAGACGCCGCTCGCGCCGCGAGGTGGCCCGTACGCCAGCTACCCCGTCTTCTCGGTGCCGCCGGCGATCGTCCCAGCGCTGAGATGGGTGGGCTACGACGCTTGCACGACCGCCTCCAACCACAGCATCGACCAGGGCTTCGACGGGTTGACCCGCACGCTCGACTACCTCGACGCGGCAGGGATCGAGCACGCCGGGACCGCCGCGACCCGGAGGGCGTCGCGCAACCCACTGGTGATGGACGTCAACGGCGTCGGAGTAGGGATCGTGTCGGCGACCTACGGCACCAACGGCATCCCGCTTCCGTCGGACCAGCCGTGGTCGGTCCCGTTGATCGACATCGCCACAATAAAGCGGAAGGCTGCCCGCGCCCGCATCGAGGGAGCAGACATCGTGATGGTCGCGCTGCACTGGGGTCTCGAGTACATGCACGACCCCACAGACGAGCAGGTCGCCGTGGCCGACCAGCTCACGAGGTCCCCCGACATCGACTTCGTCTACGGCCACCACGCGCACGTCGTGCAGCCGTACGCCAAGGTCAACGGAAAGTGGGTCGTCTACGGTCTGGGCAACATGGTCGCCGAGCAGGTCACCTCCGTCGAAGGCGTGTACGACGGCAACACCTGCCGCGTCACCTTCCGCGAGCGGCCGGACGGCAGTTTCCGGGTGCAGAAGCTCGAGTACATCCCGACCATGATCACGCCGTTCGACGGCGTACACCCGATGCGGGTGCTCAACGTGCCACAAGACGTCGACGACCCGGCGTTCGCGCCCATGCGCGCACAGCTGGTCGCCTCAAACGACCGCGTCGCCATGGTGGTCACGTCTCTCGGCGCCGACAAGCGAGGCGTCACCGAAGGCAAGTGACGGGTCGCGCAGGGTGGACAGGCCACTCGGGAGCGACCGGTCAGGTCCCGAAGGCGGGTGGCCGCACGGGCGGCAACGCGGGGAACCGCTGACGGCACTGCGCCCCCGCGCAGCCGCGTAGGACCAGCAGCCGGCGGTTGAGCTCGGCCAGCACGTCGGCGTACCGGCGGTTGGTGGCGACGCTGTCGAGCTGGTGCGGATCCTTGCGTCGGTCGTACAGCTCTCGCTCACCGGTGGCCGGGTAGGCGACGAAGGTGTAGCGCGGCGTCCGGACCCCCCGCCAGAACCAGTCGCGGTCGACGCCGTTGCGTGGCTCGGCGCCCGCCTGGATGAGCAGGTTGGTCCAGCTCCGCTTCCGGCTCTGCAACACCGGCAGCAGGTTGCGACCGTCGATCGTCAAGCCCGGTGTGGCGCGGGCGGCCGCAGCTATCGTCGGGGCGATGTCGACCATGGCGCCCACCTGGTTGAGCGTGACGCCGACGGGGAGGCCCGGACCACGCATCAGAAGGGGGACCTGGAGCGCCGGCTCATAGGGCACGTTCTTGCCCAGCAGCCGGTGCTCACCGAGCAGGTAGCCGTTGTCAGACGTGAAGATGATCAGCGTGTTGGCAAGCTCGCCTTGGCGGCGCAACGTGCTCACCATGCGCCCGACGCCCTCGTCCACGGCCTGCAGGGAGCGCAGCCGCATCCGGTGCATCCGCAGGATCGACTTCCTTTTGGCTGCGTCCAGCCTCGCCCGATGGCGGACCCAGGCGGGCTTGTCGCTTACGTCGGCCTCGTTGTACGCCGGGTCGGCAAACGCCGGCGGCGACACGTCGCTGAACAAACCCCGGTGCCGTCTCGCCGGAATCGGTGGCCCCCAGCAGCGCAGCTCGTTAGACGGCTGGCACGAACCGTGCGGTGCCACGAACGACTGCCACACGAAGAACGGCTGAGGCTGGTTGGCGAACCTGGTCAGTACCTTGTCAGCCACCCCTGCGAAGACATCGGTCTGGTAGGAGGCGAGGTAAGACCGCAGGCTGCCGTTATGGTCGATCGTGAAGTCTCGGTAGTTGTAGATGCCGGCGGCGGTGGGATGCCACTCGTCCCAGCCAGGTGTCTCGTCGGTGGTGTCGGACCTCCCGTAGCCGTTGAGGAACTTGCCCATGAACGCCGTGTTGTAGCCGGCTTCATCCAGCCAGGTGGCAAGGGTCGACGAGGTGTCGAGACTCGAGTAGCCGCCGTGCTCGCCGGTGTTGCTGAAGACACCGTTGTTCTGGGCGAACTGGCCGGTGAGGATCTGCGCCCGCGCGGGGCAGCAGAGCGGATGCGGGGAGATGCCGGTCAGGGTGACGCCTCGCGACTTCAGGAGCCGACGAGTGATCGGCATGGCACGCATGTCGGTCAGGGTCTGGTCGTCAGTTGTGATGAGCACGATGTTCGGGCGGCGCACGGCGGAAGACGGCGAGGATGCGCTCGAGGCGGTGGCGGGCGCGCCAGTCACAGGGGACTCGAGGCGAGGCGTCGTCGAGGTCGACGTGTCGGCGGCGCCGGTGGCAGGCAGCGCCAGCAGCGGAACGGCGAGCAGCCCGGCGGTGACGAGAGTGCGCAGCGGTGTCATGGCTTCCGATCTTGCGAGGGCGCGGGTGTGACGCTCGGACGACTGTAAAGCAACGGTGCCCGATGTCGCTGAAACCAGGTGAACACGGCGCTGTCAGCGAGATACCCTCGAGGCTCGATCAGCCCAAGCGCGCCCCTGCACCGACGGCCTACGATGTGGCCCGTCGGTCCAGATCCGGCCAACAGCCTGAGGAGTAGTGGTGGCCCTGAGGATGTCGTCGTTGTTCCTTCGCACCTTGCGTGAGGACCCGGTGGACGCTGAGGTCCCGAGCCATCGACTCCTGGTGCGGGCGGGCTACGTCCGCCGGGCTGCTCCAGGCATCTACTCGTGGTTGCCGCTCGGCTACCGGGTCCTGCGCAAGATCGAGGCGATCGTGCGCCAGGAGATGGACGCGATCGGGGCTCAGGAGGTGCATTTCCCGGCCCTGCTGCCCCGCGAGCCCTATGAGGCAAGCAACCGATGGACGGAGTACGGCGACAGCATCTTCCGTCTGCAGGACCGCAAAGGCGCCGACTACCTCCTGGGGCCCACCCACGAGGAGATGTTCACGCTGCTCGTGAAGGACCTGTACTCCTCCTACAAGGACCTGCCGCTGTCGCTCTACCAGATCCAGACCAAGTACCGCGACGAACCGCGGCCCCGCGCCGGTATCTTGCGTGGGCGCGAGTTCGTCATGAAGGACTCCTACTCGTTCGACATCAGCGACGAGGCGTTCCTCAAGGCGTACGACGCCCACCGCGGGGCGTACATCAAGATCTTCGACCGCCTCGGCTTCGCCTACGTCATCGTGGCGGCGATGTCCGGGGCGATGGGCGGATCGGCGAGCGAGGAGTTCCTCGCCACCGCCGAGAACGGCGAGGACACGTACGTCCGCTGCACGTCGTGCGACTACGCGGCGAACGTCGAGGCGGTGCGGGTGCCCGTGCCCGAGCGCGTTCCGTACGACGACGCGCCGGCTGCGCACGCAGAGGAGACTCCCGACACCCCGACTATCCAGACTTTGGTTGGCTACCTCAACGAGAAGTACCCGCGTGACGATCGGGCGTGGGCGGCCGGCGACACGCTCAAGAACGTCATCGTCACGCTGGTCCACCCCGACGCCACGCGGAGCCCGGTGGCCGTCGGCGTACCCGGTGACCGCGACGTCGATTTGAAGCGACTCGGCGCACAGGTCGAGCCGGCCGAGATCGAGGCCTTCGACGAGGCCGCGTTCGCCGCAAACCCCAGCCTAGTAAAGGGTTACATCGGCCCGGGCGTTCTGGGAGAGGGCAACGCCAGCGGCATCCGCTATCTGCTCGACCCACGGGTCGTCGACGGGACCCGCTGGGTGACCGGCGCCGACCGGACGGGCAGCCACGTGCTCGACCTGGTGGCCGGGCGCGACTTCGGCGGCGACGGCGTCATCGAGGCAGCCGACGTACGCGAAGGTGACCCCTGCCCGCAGTGTGATGAAGCCGGCCGCGGCGGCACGCTTGAGACGGCACCCGGCATCGAGATGGGCCACATCTTCCAGCTCGGTCGCCGGTTCGCCGAGGCGCTCGACCTGCGGGTGCTCGACGAGAACGGAAAGCTTGTCACGGTCACGATGGGCTCGTACGGCGTCGGCATCTCCCGCGCCGTCGCCGCCATCGTCGAGAACTCTCACGACGACCTCGGCATCATCTGGCCGCGCGAGGTGTCCCCCGCCGACGTGCACATCGTCGCCACCGGGAAGGACGCGGCGGTCTACGAGGCTGCCGCCCGCCTGACCGATCAGCTCGAGGCAGCCGGTCTCGATGTTCTGTACGACGACCGGGTAAAGGTCTCGCCGGGAGTGAAGTTCAAGGACGCCGAGCTGATCGGCATACCGACGATCGTCGTGGTGGGCAAGGGCCTCGTCGACGGCGTGGTCGAGGTCAAGGACCGAGCCACCGGCGAACGGGCGGACGTCGACATCGAGACCGCGGCCGACCATGTGGTGGGAGTCGTCCGTGGCAGTTGAGGCCGTGATCTTCGACTGGGGCGGCACCCTGACCCCTTGGCACACGATCGACTTGTCGGAAGAATCCGTGGCGCTGGCGGCGGCAGCGACGGAGGCCGGCGTCGACGCGGCCGAGGTGCTGCGGGCCGCTGGTGACACGCTGTGGGGCCGTTCCCGTGACCACCACCACAGCGCGACGATCGAGGCGATCTTCGCTGAGGCCGGCCTCGGCTTCGACGACGCCGGGCTGACGGCGTACCGCGAGTTCTGGGAGCCGCACACCTTCACCCACGACGACGTGCGACCCCTCTTCGAGTGGCTGCGCGAAGAGGGCCTCAAGGTGGGGGTGTTGTCCAACACCGTTTGGCCACGGGCGTGGCACGAGGACATCTTCGTGCGCGACGGTATCGCCCACCTGATCGACGGCGCGGTCTACACGTCGGAGATCCCCTGGACCAAGCCTGCTCCTGAAGCGTTCCGAGCCGCGATGGAGGCAGTCGGCGTCACTGACCCCGCGGCCTGCATCTTCGTCGGCGACCGGCTCTTCGACGACATCTACGGCGCGCGCAACGCCGGCATGGTCGCCGTACACGTGCCGCACAGCGACATCCCCGCTGCCCAGCTCGGACACACGGCGGGGGAGCCGGACGCCGTGATCCAACGGCTGGCCGACCTGCCCGACGTGATCGCCACCTGGCGCTGAGCGCGCCTTCGCGATTCGTCCGACCGAGCGCGGAGTGTCCCAGCGGGAGCCAGCCGGACGAATCCACGAGGCGAGCGCTGGCCCCGTTTCGGTGCGATAGCGACGCGGGGGTTGACTTCAAGTA
>JACCVZ010000051.1 GCA_013697905.1 Nocardioidaceae bacterium | reverse complement strand
CCGAGGATGGGGAAGATCTTGTAGCGACCGGTCCTGCTCATTGCGATACCGGACGAGATCGAGGTCGAGAAGATGCCCACCACCATCGGGAGCAAGGCCAGGCCGGACCTCGTCGGGCTCATCCCTTGGACAACCTGCAGGTAGACAGGCAGGAAGATGATGCCCCCGAACATGGCGAAACCGATGATGAAGCTGTAGAGATTGCTGGTCCGGAACACCGAGATGTTGAAGAGCTCCAGCGGGATGATCGGCTCAGCGGCCCGTGCCTCGACGAAGACGAAGAGTGCGGTCAGGAGCACGCCGGCTGCGACGAGTCCGAGGGCGAGCGGGGACGCCCAGCCGTGGTCTGGACCCGCCCAGGTGGTGAACAGCAGAAAGGAGCTGACGCCCGCGACGATCGTCGTCGCGCCAAGGTAGTCGATCGCGTGGTCTCGACGGACGTGTTCGATCTTCAAGGCAGCCGAGGTGATGACCAAAGCAGCCAGACCGATCGGGAGGTTGATGTAGAAGATCCATCGCCACCCGGGTCCGTCGGTGAAGAAGCCGCCGAGCACCGGGCCGAGCACGCTCGAGGTTCCGAAGACGGCTCCGAAGTAGCCACCGTAGCGTCCGCGCTCACGAGGCGGCACGATGTCGCCCATCGTCGCCAGCGCGAGTGCGAACAGCCCGCCGCCACCGAGCCCCTGCACCGCACGGAAGGCAATGAGCTCACCGATTCCCTGCGCCAGGCCAGCGAGCAACGAGCCTGCCAGGAAGGTGATGATGGCGGCCTGGAAGATCAGCTTGCGGCCGTAGAGGTCCGAGATCTTGCCCCAGAGTGGCGTCGACGCCGTCTGTGTGAGCAGGTAGGCCGTCACCACCCACGAGAGCTTGTCGAGACCGCCGAGCTCGCTGGTGATGCGAGGCAGCGCCGTACCGACGATGGACTGGTCGAGGGCGGCGAGGAACATGCCGGCCATCAACCCGCCCATCACGATGAGGATCTGCCGGTGGGAGAGGTAGCCCTGGGAGTCCGGGGTATGTGTCTGCGTCATCTGTCACGGCTTTCGGAAGGGATGTCGACGGTTTGGGCGTCGAGGTCGTTGGCCACCCGCAGGTCTGAGGCGAGGCGAGTGAGGAGTTTCTGGAGCTGGGCGCGGTCGCGCTCGCTCCAGGGGTCGAGAACGGCCCTGATGCGCGCACGACGGCGTCGGAAGGCGGCCTCCATCGTTGCGCGGCCGTCGTCGGTGAGCCGGACGAGGCTGGCGCGACCGTCGCCGGGGTCCGGCGTGCGCTCGAGGATGCCCTTGTACTCCAGCTGCTTGATCTGACGGCTCACCGTGGATGCGTCGAGCTCCACCTGACCCGCGAGATCCGAGACTCGCATCGCGTCACCGCACATGAGCCGTTTGGCGAGAGGGAACGACGACGGGTCGACCTCGTCTTCTGGGTGACGCGTGCGCAGGCGTCGACCGGCCTGCATGAGCAGTCCGATGACGGCCTCCTCCGGTGAGGACGGTGTCTCGAAAATTTGCATGGCACAAGCATATAACTAGATGTATGTGCCATGCAAATACAGTGAGGTGCCTCACGTCCGAGTGTGTCTGGACTCCTGATCGCCGACCGTCTCAACCCCGAACGCCTAGGCTGCGGGGCATGGACACCACTGACGCTGTCCCGGCTCAGCCAATAGCGCCGGCCGGCGGATCGGCCTCGGTGCCGGCGGTGACGCTGGCTGCGATCCAGGCCGCACGCACGCGGCTGAAGGGCACCGCACTCGTCACCCCGATGGAGAGCTCACGTTGGCTCAACGCCCTCACCGGCACCGAGGTCTCGCTCAAGTGCGAGAACCTGCAGCGCACCGGTTCCTTCAAGATCCGCGGTGCTTACCTGCGCATCAGCAACCTCTCCGAGGCGGAGCGGGCGCGGGGCGTGGTCGCGGCCAGCGCCGGCAACCATGCGCAGGGCGTCGCCTTGGCCGCGCAGCTGCTCGGGATCAAATCCACGGTGTTCATGCCGAACGGCGCCCCGATCCCGAAGGAGAAGGCCACGCGTGGCTACGGAGCCGACGTCGAGTTCGTCGGGCACACCATCGACGAGTGCCTGGTGGCGGCGCGCGAGTTCGAGGACCGCACCGGCGCGGTCCTCATCCATCCCTTCGACCACGTCGACATCGTCGCCGGGCAGGGCACCTGCGGGCTTGAGATTCTCGAGCAGAGGCCCAACGTCCGTACTGTCATCGTCCCGACCGGCGGAGGAGGGTTCCTGGCGGGTATCGCAACAGCCATCAAGGCGGTCCGTCCCGAGGTGACCGTCGTCGGCGTGCAGGCCGAGTCCGCCGCGGCGTACCCGGGCTCGCTGTCTGCGGGCAGGCCGGTCCGGTTGAGCAGTATGGCGACGATGGCCGACGGGATCGCCGTCGGGTGCCCGGGTGACGTTCCGTTCGCGGCGGTGCAGCGGTACGTCGACGAGATCCGTACCGTCTCCGAAGAGTCCCTGTCGACCGCGTTGCTGGCATTGCTGGAGCGCGCCAAGGTCGTCGTCGAGCCGGCGGGCGCCGCCGCCGTTGCCGGTCTGATGGACGACCCGGCCGCGTTCGTGGGGCCGGTGGTGGTGGTCTTGTCGGGCGGGAACATCGACCCACTGCTGCTCATGCGTGTGATTCGGCACGGGATGGCGGCGCAGGGCCGCTACCTGGCGATCCGCTGCCTCATCCCTGATCGCCCCGGAGGTTTAGCCCGGCTGCTCAACGAGCTGAGTGCTTCCGACGCCAACGTCTTGGACGTAGTGCACGAACGGACGTCGGAGTCACTGCCGCTGGACCAGGTCGAGGTGGTGCTGCAGATGGAGATGCGCGGCCAGAGCCACAGCGAGCAGGTGCTCGCCAAGCTCCGAGCCAGCGGCTACGACCCGACTGTCCACTAGTTGCCGACTCGCCGCCATGTTTCTGCTCCGGTAACCCGCCTCACTGAGCGACCGGTCTAGTGTCTGTGGAGAGTCGTCGGGCAACCGGCTGCCGCCCGTTGCAGATGGTCTTCCAGGCGTTCAACTTGTTCCCCCCTCTGAGCGTGTTCGACAACCTCACGATCGCGCCACGCAAAGCCAAGAAGCGCAGCCAGGAGGAATCGGTCTCGATCGCCCGGCACAACCTCGAGAAGGTGGACGCGGCCGACCGGGAGGATTCCTACCCGGCGCACCTGTCCGGTGGCCAACAGCAACGGGTCGCCATCGCCCGGGCGCGGCCATGGACCCGGACATGATGCTCTTCGACGACCAGGCGTTCCTCTCCAAGGTTCTGTGAACGTCAGGCTGTGAAGGGCTTGGCCGCCACGATCTCGACGGAGATGTTCTTGCCGTTCGGAGCCGTGAAGGTCGCCCTTTCTCCCGGCTTCTTGCCGAGGATGGCGGAGCCCATCGGCGACTGCGGCGAGTAGACGCCGACATCGACGTTGTCATCGAGCGCGAGCATTTCGCGGGCGCCTAGCAGAAAGGTCTCGGTGTCGGAGTCATCGGCGAACTTCACGGTGACCTCCATGCCGGCCTCGACGACGCCGTTGTTCGGCGGCGTTTCACCGACCTGGGCGCGGCTCAGCATGTCCTCGAGCTGCGCGATCCGGGCCTCGGTCTTGCTTTGCTCCTCGCGTGCGGCATGGTAGCCGCCGTTCTCGCGCAGGTCACCCTCGTCACGGGACTCGGCGATACGTCGGGAGATCTCGGCCCTGGCAGGACCCTTGAGGTGCTTCACCTCGTCGACGAGACGGTCGTACGCCTCCTGGGTCAGCCAGACGGCGCTCGCAGCAGTGGGCTGTGTCACGGGATGCGCTCCTTGCGTGCGGGCATGCAGAACTTCGATTGCCCGAATAGGGGAAAGAACGAGGCTACCAAAGGTGTACCCCTGAGCCCCAACTCAGACCGTCGCGAGCTTTCGAGAGGTCCGCCGACTGGCGAATCAGGAGACGGGGCGACAGTTCTCGACGGTCACGGAAGTGGCCTCGCGGTCCGTGCGCAACGTCAGCTCCTGCGTCACCGTGCCCTCGTCGCCTGCCGGGATCAGCACGGTGTCCTCGCCCACGACGGCGAAGTCCGTTGCCTTCGCCGAGACCGTGCACTCGACCGCGCCCCCGCTCGCCCGGCGTACGTCGATCACCACCTCCACCTCGTGGTCGGAGACGACGTCATACGACGTGAGCTCCGCCTGGACCTGCGGGTTGGCATGCGTCCAGGCGGCCCACCCCAGCCAGCTCATGGCGACGAGGGCGAATACGAGCAGGGCAGCGACCCGGACGCGTCGGGCCGACGCTGACGGGGCGCCGTAACGCTCAGTCATGGTCTGCCGGCCGGCGTCAGGCCCGCGCGGATCCGTCATCGGGAATGTGCTCCGTAGGTCAAGGTTGTACGACGTGGGCGACGCCAAGCCGTGGGCTGGGGACATGCCTGACACCATTGTCCTCGGACCGCCGCGGGTCGGCGCAGGGAGTGAGGTTTTTCCAGTGACTGATGGGCTGCCTGCTGGGCTGCGGCTGATGCACGTCCACGCGCACCCCGACGACGAGTCGAGCAAGGGGGCGGCTTCGACGGCGAAGTACGTCGCCGAGGGAGTCGACGTCCACGTGGTCACCTGCACGGGAGGCGAGCGTGGCTCGATCCTCAACCCGAACATGGATCGCCCGGACGTGTTGGCCAACATGACCGAGGTACGTCGGGCCGAGATGGACAAGGCGCGCGAAATCCTCGGTGTGCGGCAGGACTGGCTGGGTTTCGTCGACTCGGGCTGGCCCGAGGGAGACCCGAAGCCGCCGCTGCCAGCGGGATGCTTCGCGTTGACGCGGGTCGACGTGGCCACCGAGCCGCTCGTCCGTCTCATCCGCGAGTTCCGGCCGCATGTGATCACGACGTACGACGAGAACGGCGGCTATCCGCACCCTGACCATGTGATGTGTCACCTGGTCTCGATGAGGGCCTGGGAAGCGGCGGGAGACCCGGACGCCTATCCCGATGTCGGCACACCGTGGCAGCCGCTGAAGCTGTACTACCAGCACACGTTCCACCGCGATCGCATCGTGGCGATGCACGAGGCCATGCTGGCCCGCGGGCTAGAGTCGCCGTACGCCGAGCGGCTCGCGGAGTGGGAGCCCAATCCCGAGCACGAGCGCCGGGTGACGACGCGCGTCCCGTGCGCCGACTATTTCGCCGTCCGGGATCAGGCACTGCTCGCCCACGCGACCCAAATCGACCCCGATGGCCACTGGTTCGCGGTCCCGCTCGAGATCAGTCAGCAGGCATGGCCGACCGAGGACTTCGAGCTCGTCCACTCCCTCGTCGGCTCCGACATCCCCGAGGACGACCTATTCGCGGGTGGTGTGCGGGACCTGGTGGCGACCTACGACGGGCAACGCGAAAGTATCGGAGCATGACGCTGTCCTCGGCCTCCGTCTTGTTCGTCGCGTACAACCCCGAAGACGTGAAGCCGGGCTGGATCGCGCTAGTGCTGGTGATTGCGCTGGCGGTGGCGACCTATCTGTTGTGGCGCAGCATGAACAAGCAGCTGCGCAACATCGACGTCCCCACCGCCGCAGAGCTGCGCGGCCAGCAGGCCGAGCCGCGCGACGGGCAGGCCGAGCCGCCGACGGGGGAGCAGCCGCCTGCTGACCCCGACGACGACTCCCGGCCGACCACCTGAGTCGAGCCGGCTGATCCCTTCTCGGGCAGGAGGAGGACATGGCGAACAGCCTCGCAGCAGCGAGGAGAGTGCAGGGGCGACTACGGTGGCATGCGGGACGTTCTGGCACTTCCCGCACCGAGAACGGGCGGTCCGAATACTGATCCCGAATGCTGATCCGAATGCTGACAGTCGGGGCAGCATTCGTCACCAGTATGACCCTGTGATGTGAGGTGGCAGTAGTGGCCAATCGGTTGGCGAGCGCGACCTCGCCGTACCTGCAACAGCACAAGGACAACCCCGTCGACTGGTGGGAGTGGGGGCCAGACGCGTTCGCCGAGGCCGGACGCCGCGACGTGCCGGTGCTGCTCTCGGTCGGGTACGCCGCCTGCCACTGGTGCCTCGAGGTAGCGCCATCGACGGCTGTTGGCGAGTTTTGACGAAACCGCAGGTCAGCGGGGTGTGGCGGATCATGTCGGTTCAGCCAAGACCGCCGTTGGACGCCGATTTCGCGGCTTCGTGTATCACTCGGGGCCCGGCGGCTCCCTGAAACAGTCTTGAAACCCTAGTGC
>JACCVZ010000034.1 GCA_013697905.1 Nocardioidaceae bacterium | reverse complement strand
GACCGGCTCGGTAGAGAAGTCACGAATCGTCCGACGAGTGACCATGAGGTCGGCGAACGACTCACAGATGGCGGCTGTTTCACGATCGCTCCGGTGCGGGAGCGCGGGAGCGGGCACTGTCCGGACACTCTGTGAACTCATGAGGTCATGGTGGCATCGTCCGGGGGTGAGCGGCAGCGGGTGCTTGACTCTTCTTGCCGATCGCCCGGATCGGACATGCCGGCTGCGCGCTCGCGGATCTCCTCTCGCGGACGGGTAATACCTGCCGCTGGATGGCCGTGGCAGTGGGGGTCCGTGTCGACGGTTTTCGTGGGAGCGCTCGGGGACCTTGACGGGTTCTCCGACGAGGAAGAACAGCCAAGGAGTCCACATCGCCGGTCGACCGAGCCGCCTCGTACCCGGCTGGCTCGCGTCCCAGGTGGTGGCGTGCGCTACTTGTCTGGCCGCTTGGTCGGGAGTGCGCCACCCCACCACGCGCGCACGTCTCCGAGGTCAGTCTGGTGCTGCGGGACCGATCGGGTGGCTCGGTTGTGTTCACCGGGCAGCCTGGTCTGGTGGCCAACTGCCTGCTGGCCGTCGTGTTCTTCTCGATCCCCTACACCTCCGGTTCTGCCGCCTTGTTCTTCGGGCTGTCGATGCTGCTGGCCGCGTGGCGTGCCCAGCCGGGCTGCGAGATCACCGTCGTCTCCAATCTGGTCCTGGGACGCGACGACCAGGTCGGCTGTTGCTTCTTTCGGCTCGGTCGACGACTGGGGGGCACGTCTCAGCCGACCGAGTCAGGCAGGGGCAGCTGATGATGGATGCTGATCTCGCTGCCACAGCCTCGGCGCCGACTGCTCGTAACTAGCGCCACTCGATGTGGCTGGTGATCCGATCGAGACGGCCATGGCGCCGCGGTCCTGATCATGGTGGCGAGGGCCGCTCCCGGCGGCGTCGTCTTGCTGCTTGGTTTTCTCCCCCGTGTCGGGCCGGTCGAGGCCGACCCGATGCCGCAGCGAGGCAGGGTCGAGATCCTAGGTACCGACCCGGTGATCTCAAGTCGTTGCGGGCAGATTCAGGCGGCGCCCCGGGCCGGATAGGCGCTCTTCTGGGCAAACTGCAGACCGGCGAGCACGTCGTCGACGGCCGGCCGTCCGAACGGCATCGAGGACACGCTGCTCCAGAACAGGGTCGCGTCGGCGTCGAGGACGAACATGCCAGGCTCGTTGAACACCGGCGCCTCGCCGTCCTTGATCGCGGTGGAGACGAACAAGCCCCACTCGCGCGCGGACGCCTCGGTGAGGCCAAATGCCACCGGCAGGTCACGCAGGTGCCATTCCTCGACCAACTCAGCACTGCGCTCGGGCGTCTCCATGCTGACCGCGAGGACCCGGCCCACGCCGGCCGCGCGCACCTCAACGAGACGTCGCTCGAGTTCACTGAGCTGCTTGCGACACACCGGGCAGTGCAGCCCCCGGAAGAACACCACGAGGGTGAACCGTCCGTCGGCACCACGGCCCAGCGCCAGATCATCGGTGCTCCCGCCTCCAGTGAGGGGTAGCGAAAGAGTCGGTGCGGTCTGGGCCGGGGTGAGTGTCATATACCGTTCAACAGGGGCGCCCAGCAAGGCATTCCTGATCGGAGGGCCACAAGCATGACATGGGCGTTCCATCGAGCGGCGCAGCCGACCCAGCAAAGCGCTTCGACCCGACCCAGGATCCGCTCGCGGCGAACCGGTGCCGGTGACCTGCTGACCTTGGTGGCCGCCTTTTCGGGTGACAAGCGCCGGCCTGGCCAGGATGCCAACCCTGATCACCCGCAAGCGGATCCGGTAGCGGATCGGCGTCATCCCTGTGGATCCAGGGCCCATGATGTCGCCGTAGCTGATTCCCCCTCTGTCGATACATTCGATCGGTGTCAGCTGCGGAGAGCCCGGACCGTATGAACTTTGACTTCGATCCGGGTCGGAACGGGTGACCGGCTCCCCTTCCTGTCAGGCTGTTGCGACCTTTAGGTGAGTTCGGCGGATGGTCCCGGTGATGCGAGGATGTCAACATGGGAGAGCGCCCGATTGAGTCGCCGGCGGCGACCGACCGGTCGGAGGGGTTTGGGGAGCGGCTCTTGGGGACCATGATCGAGCGGGCACATGTGATGCCACCGCAGCTCATCGCCCCGCTGGTTGCGGAGGTCATCGCCGCGATCGGTGGCAGCGACGTGACCATCTTCCTGCAGGACTACGAACAGCAGACGCTGGTGCCGCTGCCCGGTCAGGGCTTGGTGGTGGGGCAGCCGGAACCGATTGACGGGTCTGACGCCGGCCGGGCGTTCTTAGGTGACGCGATGGTCGAACAGAGAGTCACCGCTGGTGTGCGGCTGTTCGTGCCCCTGCTGGACGGCACGGACCGGGTGGGGGTGCTGGCGTTCACCATGGCCCACGTCGATGAGGACGACCGGCGCCTGGCCCGCCGCTTCGCCGGTCTGCTCGCCGACGTGCTGGTCACCAAGGGCACCTATACCGACCGCTTCTTCCAGGCCCGGCGGCAGCAGCCGATGAGCCTGTCCGCCGAGATGCAGTGGTCGCTGCTGCCGCCGCTGATGATGACGACCCCGCAGGTCGCGGTCGCCGGGGTCCTCGAGCCTGCCTACGACG
>JACCVZ010000002.1 GCA_013697905.1 Nocardioidaceae bacterium | reverse complement strand
GCGAGCCCTCGATCTCGCGCCAGACGCCGCCGATCGCGATCCCGAAGACGCCTTGTCCGCCTTGGAGCAGGTCGATCACCTCGTCGGGTGAACGGCACTCGTAGACGGACGCGCCGTCGCTCATCAGCGTGACGCGGGTCAGGTCGTCGGTGCCGCGCCGATGCAGGTGGTGCACCGCTGTGCGGATCTGCTGAAGTGAGACGCCGGCGTCCAGAAGACTCTTGATCACCCGGAGCAGCAGGATGTCGCGGAAGGAGTACAGCCGTTGGGTCCCGGAACCCCCCGCCGTACGCACCGTGGGCTCCACCAGGCCGGTGCGGGCCCAGTAGTCGAGCTGACGGTAGGTGATGCCTGCCGCACTGCAGGCGGTCGGCCCCCGGTAGCCCACATCGTCGGGAAGCGGCGCGACGTCGTCGTCGAACAGCAGGCCCTGCGCGGCAGCTGCCTCAGCAGCACGGTCGGCAGCCAGCTCAGCGTTGCGTTGTGACGCCGTCAGATCCGTGTCCACCACTGCGACCTCCGTTAGTCATCTGCTCGCCGAGCCGGGGTGCTAAGACACACCGGTGAAGTTACAGGGCGAGGATCTCTGCACTGACGGTACGGGGCGAAGCCGTGACCGGTCAACGACCCCGGCGGTGCCTGACGCGGCGTGTTGGAAGTCTCTGGTGCATGTTGAGGGTGAGACTTGTGGCTTAGTCGGAGCCTTTGGTGGCGTCGAAGTCCTCCGGGTTGATCTGGTCGAGAAACTCACGAAACTTCTCGACCTCTTCTTCTTCCTCGTCCGGAACGGCCAGCCCCGCCTCGTCCAAGACCTCCTCCGCACAGACGATGCGGCTTCCAGTGCGCAGCGCCAGAGCGATCGAGTCGGAGGGCCGGGCGCTTACCTCGACGCCGTCGCCAAGGACCAAGGTGGCGTAGAAGATGCCGTCCTTGACCTCGGTGATCTGGACCTCGTCGAGCTCGTTGCCGGTGGCTGCAAGCAAGTCCCGGAGCAGGTCGTGCGTGAGCGGTCGTGGCGGGACCACACCCTGCTGGGCGAACGCGATCGCAGTGGCCTCGACAGCGCCCACCCAGATGGGCAGGTAGCGCTCCCCGTCCGCCTCACGCAGCAGCACGATCGGCTGGTTGGACGGCATCTCGACCCGGACCCCTACGACATTGACCTCGCGCACGCCTTCAGCGTACTCCCGCGCAGCGCTTCGTTCAGAGAGTCCGGCGCAGACCACGCCGCACGAGTGCGGCGTGCAGCTGGACTACCAGCTGGCCCAGGTGGGCCGAGACCTCGACGGCCCGCCGGTGCGGCTCGCCTCGGCGTTGAGCCCGGTACGGTGTCGTGACTTGGTCGATCAGCCCGACCTGGCGCTCGGCCGCCGTCTTGAACGTACGGACGTGTCGGGGCTCGAGCCCGTATCCGGCCATCGCCGCCAACGTCAGTGCGATCTCTAGCGCGTCACCGTCGAAGAACTCGGTTCCGGGGATCATCTCAACCAAGCCGTAGCCGACCAGCTCGGTGAGCTGCTCGTCTCGAAGCCCGGAGTTTGCAAGCAGCTCCGCTCGAGACATCCGAATGCCAGCAACGTCGTGGCCAACGGTTTCCGACTCGGCGACGAGTTCCGGCGAACGGTTCGGGGCGCGTGCCGGCTCACCGGCGTTCGCAGCCGGCTCCAGGCCACGGTCCATGGCGTCCAGGTGCTCGCGAATCACCTTCAACGGCAGGTAGTGATCGCGTTGCGAGCCCAGGATGTAACGCAGTCGGTCGATGTCCCCGCGCGAGAACTTGCGATAACCCGAGGCGGTGCGTTCCGGCGTCACCAGCCCTTCGGCCTCAAGGAAGCGAATCTTGGAGATGCTGACCGTGGGGAAGTCTGCCCGCAACTGGGCAAGCACCTGACCGATCCCCCACCGGCCCCTGCTGCTGCGCACGGATCCGGCAGGGGCCACTAGCGCGCGCCCTCCGGGCTGTTGAAGTAGACGAGTCGGTATTTGCCGATCTGCACCTCGTCGCCGCCGGACAGCAACACCTCGTCGATGCGGTCGCGGTTGACGTAGGTGCCGTTGAGGCTGCCCACGTCGGCGACCACATAGCCGGCCGACGTACGGCGAAAGATCGCGTGCCGCCGGCTCACGGTGACGTCATCCAAGAAGATCTCGCTGTCGGGGTGCCGCCCCGCCGCCACCTCGTCGGTGTCGAGCAGGAACCGGCTACCGGCGCTGGGGCCGCGCTGCACGACCAGCAGTGCGCTACCGCTGGGAAGCGCCTCGACCGCGGCCTGCTCGGCGTCGGAGAGGTGTGCCTCGGCCTCGGAGTCCGCTCGGTCGGGTCCTCCGAAGTTGATCGTGGAGGTCGACTCCGACGGCCGCTCGGACGCGGCCAAACGATGCCCGCACTGGGCGCAGAACCGGGCCCCTTCAGGGTTCTGGTGTCCACATTCGGTGCAGAACGGCATGACTTCCTCCTCCGGTCGGGCAACGGCGTCGCTCGGCTCTCGACCTCTACTGCGAGGTTATCGTGGCCTCGTAGTCCGTTGCAGCCATCAGGCCGGCCAGCTGGTCGCGATCGGTCATGTCGACCTCGAAGATCCATCCGTCACCGTAGGGGTCACTGTTGCAGAGCTCTGGCCCCGACGAGAGAGCCTCGTTGACCGCGGTCACTGTGCCAGTCACCGGAGCGAAAAGGTCGCTCACGCTCTTGGTGGACTCGAGCTCCCCGACGGCCGACCCGGCCTGGACCGTGTCGCCGACCTCGGGAAGCTGGATGTAGACGATGTCGCCGAGCTGGTCCTGCGCATAGTCGGTGATGCCGATGCGCACCGGGCCGTCGCCGTCGGCGCGGACCCACTCGTGCTCGGCGCTGTAGTGGAGATCCTCGGGGTGCATGGCACGCTCCTTTGGGCTAGGGCACCGGGGTCGACGTCATCGTTCGGTCGGGCGAGCGTACTCATCGGGCTTGATCCGGTGCAACGAGGCCACCTCTACGACATCGGCCCGCTCCACTTCGGCGGTGCCGCCGAGCGCCTCGATCGAGTCGACGAAGCCGCCCCGGAAAACCATGCCTTCGCTCAACGTGTTCGGGGCACCGATCGCGTCGATGACATAGGGCGCGCGCAGCGGCACCTGGTCGACATAGACCAGACCGTCCTGTTGTGTGAACGACGTGGACGCGACGACACGCACGGCGTCGTTGATCTCGATGGCCTCGGCCCCGGCGTCACGCAGCTCCTCAACCCCATTGAGCATGGCCGCCGCGACGTCGTCACCCTGCGCGTCGCGAACGGTGAGGGTGATGCCGGGGCCGGTGGCGGCCACGATGCCGGTGAGGATGCTGAGCACATCGAGTCGGTCACGGCTCTCCTTGAGGGCGGCCTGTCGCCGCTGTGAGCTCGTCAGGAGCCCGTCGCGGGTGTGCTCGAGGTCGTTGAGCTGACTCTCGGCCCGGTCGGTTGCGCTGGACAGCGAGTCGATCAGGGCAACCAGGTCCTGTCGGCGTTGCCCGCCAAAGCTGCCGTCGGTGTCGGTCATTCGCACCTGGACAGCGGCGGCGAAACCTAGCAGTGCCAGCAGTGCGGCGACGAGGGCTTGGCCCCATCCCGGACGTCGCGCGAGGACAGCCGTGAGCCGCTGGCGCGTGCCGACCGCGGCGGTGGCTCCAGCCGCTGCCGCTACGTCACTACCCGCCCCGTCACTACCCGGGTCATCGCCAGCCGGGTCGTCGCCAGCCGGGTCGACGTCGGGGGGGCCAACGTTGGCCGGGTCGTGCTGGGGGTCGGGCACGGGAGTCATGCGTGGAAGAGGTGTCGACGGATGGCGGCGACGTTGGAGAAGATGCGGATACCGAGGACGACGATGACGCCCGTCGAGAGCTGGCCACCGACGCCCAGCTGGTCGCCGAGGTAGACGATCACCGCGGCGATCAGCACGTTGGACACGAACGACACGACGAACACCTTGTCGTCGAAGATGTCGTCCAGGAAGGCGCGGAGGCCTCCGAAGACGGCATCGAGAGCCGCGACGACCGCAATGGGAAGGTAGGGCTGCAGGACCTCAGGCACTGTCGGCTCGAGGAGGAGACCGGCCAGAATGCCAAGAAGCAATCCGAAGACGGCGATCATCGCTGCCGCTCCGGGCGGGCGTACAAGAGCCGGTCGCGCGGGTCGGCCGGCAGGTTCAGCTTGTCGGACATCGCGATGTCGAACGTGATGCCGAAGTTGGCCTGGAGTCCTTGCCACGTCCGGCCGCCAGCGGTTTCGAGGAGCCGCGCAGGGAGGGAGCCGGGGTCACCGATGACGGTGACGACGTACGGCGGGGAGAGCGACCGGTAGTTGACGGTGATGGCCTGGCTGGCGGACCGGATCGACGTGAGCGTACTCAGGCGGTGCCCGTCGATGGCGATGGCCTCGGCGCCGGCCCGCCACAGGCCGTTCACCAGCTGGCGCAGGTCGGTGTCGAGGATGGTACCGCCGACCGTCGCGGACGCCTCGGGCGCGTCATCGACGGTCACGGTGATGCCGGGGCCGGTCGCCGCAGAGGTCCCTGCTTCGACGGCCAGCATGTCGAGGCGGTTGGTGAGGGCACCGTTGCTGTCCACCTCCGCGGCCACCGTCGACTGCAGGCCGGTCACCTGCCGCGACAGACCGCTGATGACGTCACGCAGGTCGTCGTACCGCGCCTGACGTTGGTTGATCTGCTCGATCAGGGCAGCACGTTCCGCGCGGGCTCGGGGGCGGTCCTGCTCGGTCTGCAGAGCTGAGACGCCGACCATGACCCCGAACAGAATCAGCACGACGATCAGCCCGACGCGTGTCTCGGACGACCTCGGCTGGTCCGCCCGGCCCCGACGCTCGGCGACCGCACGGTAGTCCTCGTCGAGCGTGTTCGTCATGACCTGGCTCAGGAGCCCGACGTACGCCGGGTCCGTCGTGCGGGTTCCCGGTCGTGACGCCATCTTTTCGCGGACGCTCATGCCGGCCTGTCCACGGCCTCTCGGGGAGAGCGCAGGAGCTGGTGCACCTGGTAGGCGTAGAGAAACCCGGCCCACCAGTACAGGCCCGTGCCCCAGATGGCGAACGCCCAGCCGAAGACGTCGGCGAGGGTCTGCAGCCGGCCCTCTCCGTCACCCAGCAACAGCAGCGGAAAGGCGTAGAGCAGACTGGCCGTGGCGGCCTTGCCGAGGAAGTGCACGGGCAGCGCGCTGTAGCCGCGGGTGCGAAGGAACGGCACCAACGAGAAGAGCAAGATGTCGCGCAGCGGCAGGATGACCGCCAGCCACCAGGGGATGATGTCGCGCAGCGCCAGGCCGACCACCACCGCCAAGATGTAGCAACGGTCGGCCACCGGGTCGAGGATCTGGCCGAGCTTCGACGCCTGACCGAGGACACGAGCGAGCTTGCCGTCGAGCCAGTCGGTGAAACCGGCGACCATCAAGACGACCAGGGCCCACCCGTCGTACTCGGGAACCAGTACCAGCCACAAGAACAGCGGCACCCCGAACAACCGGGCGATGCTCAAGACGTTCGGCAGCGTGAGCACCCGGTCGGTGACCTCGGTCGGCCGCTCAGCCACGCACCCCTCCGATCACAGGACAAACGCGATGCGGCTCGCCCCGCGGGAGCCACATCGAAACCTTAGTACGTCGGTCGCTGTGTCAGTGGGGTTGGACAGCTGTGTCCGCTGACACCAGCCCGAACCAGGTCAGCGTTGGCTCGCGGGCGCCGCCGTCTCGGCGATCATGGCCGCCAATGCCTCCAGCTCTTCTGCCAGCGATCGGTCCTCGCCGAGAACCGGGCTGATGCGCCGGACGCGCTGGTGCAGGTCTGCGAGCGTCGGGGCCAGCACCGGCCCACGAAGGTCGACGGCCTGGGCGGCGAACACGGCTTCGACCGCCAGCAAGGCGGCCATCGCATCGCCCATGTCGAGCAGCCGCAGAGCGGCGGCGGATGTGTTCGACCCATCGTCCTCGACCCCGTCGGCACCGTCACGGGCGTCGAACGACAGTGGCGCCGCCTGCCGATGCAGCTGAACGACGAGCGATTGTGCGATCTTGATGAGGGGTGCCAAGCCGGAGCTGTTCGGTCCTGCCCCGACGAGGTTGGCAGGCAGTTCGGTGAGCCTGGGCTGAAGCAGCCGCTGGCACCGGGAGACGACCGAGTTCGCATAGGCGGCTAGGGCGATGGCGAGCCCGTCCGACGCCTGCGCCAGCATGGGCGCGTGGAAGTTTCCGGTCGGCAGCACGTCGTCGCCCACGACCACCGGGTTGTCGCCGGAACCGTTCAGCTCTGCGGTGACCTCGACGCGCAGCCGACCGACGGCCTCGTCCAGCGCGGCGAGCGAGACGGGCGCAGACCGGAAGCTCACCGGGTCCTGCAGGCGCCGCGGCGGCGCTTCACCGGCCGGAGCCGTCATCGAACGTAAGGCGCGCGCCGCACGGTCGAGCGCCGGATTGCCGCGCATCGCCAGTACGTCGGGGCGCAACGGGTGGGAGTTCGCACCGAAGCCCCGCATCGACAGCGCCAACAGCCCTTCCGCCCAGCCGGCGAGGCGCTCGACCCGCACCACGGCAAGGCAGCCCGCGCCAATCGCGATCGGGTTGCCCCCGCACAACGTCAACCCGTCTTTGGCAGCCAGCACGAGTGGGGCGAGCCCAGCTTGCTGCAACGCGCGTCCGCCATCGAGCACTCCCGTCGACCCGTTCGATGTCGCGCGCCCCTCCCCCAGTACGACCAGGCCGACGTGAGCGAACTGGCAGAGGTCACTGAGCCCGATCGAGCCGATCGAGCCGATGACCGGGGTGACGCCGGCATTGACCAGAGCGGCCAAGCCTTCTGCCACATGGGGCGAGACACCGCTGCCGCCGGCGGCAAACGTCGAGAGCCGGCTCGCGATGGCCGCTCGGACCGCCGTCGCCGCCAGGGGCGGGCCAACGGCGTGGGCCCGACCGCGTACGGTCTGCGCGGCGAACTCGTGCGGCGAGGGCGTCGTCACCGCCTGATCACTGCGGGCACCGAGACCATGAGTCACCCCGTAGACGGCGGCCCCGCCCGCAATGGCCACGTCCAGGGCCGCCCGCTCTTCGGACATCCGTGCGACAACAGCGGCGTCGAGCTCGATCCGCACGCCTTCGGCGACAGCCGCCACGTGCTCGGGCCGGACCTCACCGGCACCCCTCAGCACGACAGTTTCGGCATCGGCTCGTCGGCCGACGGTGCGACGTTCAGGCATAACGCAGCCGAGTGCCTGCGTTGCGGGCTTCCGCCTTCTCGAGGATCGCGGCTCCCAGGGCGATGTCGGACAGCGACAACCCGCGGTGCCAGAACACGATGGTGCCGTCGTGGAGCTCGCGCCCGGGCTTGTCGCCGGCGACGATCTCTGCCAGCTCGCCGTACACCGTCTCGTCGGTGAGGATGCCTGCGTCGACATGTGGTCGAAGCGACCCGAACGGCCCTTGTCGGCACTGGCCCCAGTCGTCGACGACGACCTTGCTGACGTTGTCGAGGAGGTCCAGCTCGACGGCACTCATGGTGCCGTAGGGAACGACGAGGGCACCGGGTTCGATCCAGGAGGTCCTCAGCATCGGCACAGGCTCGGGCAGCCGGGAGGCTTCGACCACGATGTCGGCGCCGACCACGCACGTCTGCCAGTCGTCGGTCGCCACCACCTGCTTGTCCAGGTCTCTGCTGAGTCGTTCGGCGAAAGGGTTGCGCGACTCCGGACGTCGAGAGTGCACGCGGATCTCGTCGAAGTCGAAGAGTGAGGCGAGCAGCCGGACGTTCCAGTACGCCGTCCCACGAGCGCCGATATGGCCGAGCACCCGCGGCGACTGCGGTGCGAGGTGGCGGGCACCAATGGCCGTCAGGGCTCCGGTGCGCATCTGCGTGATGGCGGTGGCGTCGATGATGGCCCTTGGCATCCCGGTGCGTGGGTCGAAGAGGTTGAGCAGCGCCATCTCGGACGGCAGCTGCTGCCGGTAGTTGTCGACATAGTCGCCGACGATCTTCACACCGGCCAGGGCCAGTGGAGCGATGTAGCCCCGAAGCACGTTGAAGTGGCCGTTGAAGGCGGGATCGGGCTCCAAGTGCACGCGCGGCTCGATCACCGTCTCCCCCCTGCCCTGAGCAAGGAGCCCACCCTCGACCGCGTCGAGGATCTCGTCATCGGTGAGGGCGAGATCCTCGACGTCCTTGCCGTTGAGCCACGTCAGCCAGACGTCGTTCACCTGGTTGCCGCGCACGGAACCGGACACGGTGTAAGACACCTAGAAGCCGTCTGTCTCAGACCAGCCCGTTGTCCTGGAGGAACTTCTTGGCCACACCCTTGTAGTCGGAGCTCCCGGAGACTTCCTTGACCATCTGCGTCACGTTGTCGGTCGTCAGCTTCGCCGACACCGCGTTCAAGGCGTCGGTGATCTCGGACGTGTTCACGTCCGAGCGGATGACCGGCAGGATGTTCTGCGCGATGCTGATGTTCTTGGGGTCCTCGAGGGGGACCAGGTTGTTGTCGGGGATGATCGACTGGGTGCTGAAGAACTGCGATATCTGGATGTCGTCGTCGAGCAGCGCGTTGAGCGACTGCGAACCCCCAGCGTCGAGCGTCTTGAACTGCTTGAACTGCAGACCGTAGACATCCTCCAAGCCCTGGAGCCCGGCGAGACGGTTCTTGAACTCCGGGCCGGCGCCGACGATCAGGTCCTCCGACACGCCCTTGAGGTCCTCGATCGACTTCAGGTTGTACTTCTCCGCAGTCTCCTGGGTGACGACGAGCACGTCCTGGTCGATTGCTTCGGACTTGTCGAGCGCCTCGACGCCGTCGGGGAGAACCTTCTTGAGGTTCGCGTAGATGCCTTCGGGGTCGGTCACGTCGGACTTGGGGTCGTAGTACAGCATCAGGTTGCCGGTGTACTCCGGCATCAGGTCCAGCGACGTCTGACCGGCGCTTCCGTCGAGTGCGGGAGCCGTGACCTCACGCTCGCCGGCGTTGAAGTTGCGGCTGACCTTGACGCCCTTGGCTTCGAGCGCCTGCGCGTAGATCTCGCCCATCAGCTGGGACTCCGGGAAGTTGGCGGATCCGATCCGCACCTCGCCGCTGCCACCGTCGTCCCCACCACCGAGGACGCCGCAGCCGGACAGGGCCAGACTGGCGACGGCCACTGCGGTTGCCGTCGCCGCCCGCACATGGCGAGATTTCGTGAAGCTGTTCAAGGGTGACCTCCGTGGTTGTGTCGTTCCATCATTGAATACCTTGAGCTAGATCGGAAGTCCGGACCGGTGTGCGGTCGACCAGGCGCTCTTGCTTCGACTGCCTCGATTCTGGGCTCTGCCTGCCGGTCACACCAGGAGAGACGGCGTACCGCTGAAGCAGAGCGTAGAGGCTGTCGAGGGCGAGAGCGAGCAGCGTGACCAGCAACGCGCCGGCCCCGAGAATTCCGAAGTCCTGGATCGCCTGCCCGTCGAACATCGGGGTGCCGAGGTTCTCGAGGCCGGCCTTGGCGCCGATCGTCGCCGTCGCAACAATCTGCAGGGTTCCGGCGCGCAAGCCCGAAAGGATCAGCGGCAGCGCCATCGGAATCTCGACCTGTCGGATCGTCTCTGCCTGCGACATCCCGACCCCTTGCGCGGCGTCACGCACCGCTGGATCGACGGCCCGCATGCCAGCGTAAGTCGACGACAAGATCGGGGGCACGGCAAGGAGCACGAGCGACACCACGAGCGGGAAGAGTCCGATGCTCGTGAGGGCCAGCACCAGCACGAGCACGCCCACGGTCGGGAACGCCCTTGCCAGGTTGCCGATGTTGATCGCCAGGAAGGAGAACCGGTTCGTGTGGCCGATGTAGAGCCCGAGCGGGAGCGCGATCAGGGCGGACACCAGGAGGGCGAGCCCGGTCTGTTCGAGGTGGTTGACGATGAGGTTGGCCAAACCACCCGGCCCGGTCCAGTTCGTGCCATCCGAGAGGTAGTCCCAGATCTGGGTCGGGAGCGGATCGGTCGACCTCGGCTCGGCCAGGATCATGAGGTCGCCTCTCGTGCCCTGACCCAGGGGGTGAGCCACCGCTGCAGGCTCACGATCACGACGTCCGCGAACAGCGCCAGCGCGACCGAGAGCACCAGTCCGACGATGATGGGCGGCAACAGAAAGCTCCTGCCGACGATGCTGGTGAGGCCAAGTGTGAAGAGCTCGCCGAGACCCCCGGTGCCGACGAAGGCGCCGACGCTGACCAGGCTGATGTTCGCGACGGTTGCGACGCGCAGGCCGGTCATGATCACCGGGACAGCATTGGGCAACTCGACGCGCAGGAAGCGCCCGAATGCCGTGTAGCCGAGCGCGGTGGCAGCGATCTTTGTCTCCTCAGAGACCGAGCTGAGCCCGTCGACAACGCTGCGCAGCAGCAGCGAGAACGCATAGATCGTTAGCGCGATGACGACGTTGATGGGGTCGAGGAATCCGGTACCGATCAGTCCAGGCAGCAGCATGAAGACCGCGAGTGAGGGGATCGAGTAGAGCAGCCCGCTCACCGCCAGGCCCGGCCCAGTGACCCATCCCACCCTGGCCACGATCCAGCCGATGGGGAGCGCGAGCACGAGAGCGAAGACGATCGGCCAGAACGCCAGCTGCAGATGCTCGACAAACCGCTCCACGATCAGGGCCTGGTTGCGTTGGATCCAGCCGAACAGGTCCATCCGCGCTCAGTCCTGCAGCCGCTCGGTGGCGTACGCCGATATTTCGGCCTGAGTGGTCTGGCCGACAGGTTTGCCTGCGTCGTCGACACAGATCGCCTTGCCGTGCGGTGATGTGAGCGCCTGGTCCAGTACGAAGCGCAGGCTGTCGGACTTCTTGAAGGTCGGATGGCCATCGGCGTCGTCGCAGGGCTTGAGCGGCAACGACTCCGCAGCCATGAACGACAGCGCCCGGTAGCCGCGGTCACGGCCCACGAAGTCCTTGACGAAGTCGTCGGTCGGGTGCCGCAGCAGGTCGGCCGGCGAGTCGATCTGGGCCAGCATGCCGCCGACCCGCAGCACCGCCACCTGGTCACCGAGCTTGATCGCCTCGTCGATGTCATGGGTGACGAAGACGATCGTCTTGGCGATCTCGCTCTGCAGCCGCTTGAACTCTTCCTGAAGCTCCTGCCGCACGATCGGGTCGATCGCACTGAACGGCTCATCCATGAGCATGATGGGCGGGTCCGCGGCGAGCGCCCGTGCCACACCGATGCGTTGTTGCTGCCCGCCAGACAGCTGTGCCGGGTAGCGATTGGCGAGCTTCGGGTCGAGGCCGACCCGTTCCATCAGCTCCGCGGACCGCTTGCGTCGCTTGTCCTTGTCCCAGCCGAGCAGCTTGGGGACCGTGCCGATGTTCTCCAGCACGGTGCGGTGCGGGAAGAGCCCCGCCTGCTGGATGACGTAGCCGATCTTGCGTCGGAGCTCGACGGCGTTCTGCGAGGTGATGCTCTCGCCGTCGATGAGGATGTCGCCCTCAGTCAGCGAGATCGTCCGGTTGATCATCCGCAACGAGGTGGTCTTGCCACAGCCGGACGGGCCCACCAGCACGGTGATCTCGCCCGTCGGGGCGGTGAACGAGAGGTCGTCAACCGCGACCGTTCCGTCGGCGTACCGCTTGATGACGTTGCGGAACTCGATCACTACGGCTCCCTGCTCATCCGTGGCGGGCTACTGGACGGAGGATCGACGATGCGAAGCAGACCGAGCCAGCATACCGACCCGACGCCACATCGGCCGCCTGAGACGCGTGGCCCACTGAAGACCCGGCAGTGCGCAGCGAGGCGACGTCAGCCGCTGGCGTCGGGATCTGCGCCGGTGTTGCGAGCCCATGACCACGCATAGGAGCCGTCATCAGCGGCGACGCCGGCCTCGCCGAGCTCGAGCGGGCGGAACGTGTCGACCATGACGGCAAGCTCGTCGAAGTAGTCGACGCCGATCGACTTCTCGTAGGCACCAGTTTGCGGGCCGTGCGCGTGACCGCCGGGGTGGACGGTGATCGACCCCTTGCCGATGCCCGAGCCCTTGCGGGCCTCGTAGTCGCCTTCGACATAAAACATGATCTCGTCGCTGTCGACGTTGGAGTGGTAGTACGGCACTGGAATCGACAACGGGTGGTAGTCCACCTTGCGAGGCACGAAGTTGCAGATGACGAAGTTGTGGGCCTCGAAGACCTGGTGCACCGGAGGCGGCTGGTGCACCCGGCCGGTGATCGGCTCGAAGTCGGCGACGTTGAAGACGTAAGGATAGAGGCAGCCGTCCCAGCCGACGACGTCGAACGGGTGGAACGGATAGGTGAGGACGGTGCCGACGATGCCGCCCGGACCGTTGCCTCGGTGCTTGAGAAACACCTCGGTATCGCCGTCGGTGGCCTCGTCGAGGTCAGCGGCCAGCAGGGGTCCGTCAGGTGTGCGGAGGTCGCGCTCGCAGTACGGCGCGTGCTCGAGCAGCTGGCCGAACTTCGACAGGTAACGCTTCGGAGGGGTGATGTGCGAGTTGGCCTCGATGCAGTAGACCCGCAGCGGCTCATCGTTCTCGAGCGGGATCCACCGGTGCGTCGTGGCGCGCGGGACGACGACGTAATCCCCCTGCCCGACCTCGAACGTGCCGAACACCGTCTCGACCCGGGCCCCACCGCGCTCGACGTAGCAGCACTCGTCACCGACCCCGTTGCGGTACAACGGCGATGGCTTGGCTGCGACGACGTATGAGATACGCACGTCGCTGTTGCCCAGCACGAGTCGCCGCCCCGTGACCACGTCGGTGTCCGCAAGCGCCGTTGCGTCGTCGGACTTGAAGAGGTCGTGCAGCCTCAGATGCAAAGGCCTCAGCGGGTGGTTCGGCGTGGTGCCGAGCCCCTCGATCTCCCACACCTCGGACGCGACGATCCTCGACGGCAGATTGCGGTGGTACAGCAGCGACGAGTCGGACGAGAAGCCCTCCTCCCCCATCAGCTCCTCGAAGACAAGCTTGTCGCCGTCTGGACGATGCTGGGTGTGCCGCTTCGGCGGTACCGAGCCACGGGACTGGTAGTGCGCCATCGTTCCGCCTCGTTGAGAAGTTTGGTTGTCCGTCGATCGAACGCAAGGCATGCGCCTTTGCTGGTCACGATTGCAGTAGCGTGCGGGGGTGTCAACGAGCCCCCTGGCCGCGCCGTTGTTCGCCCGGCTGGTCGACGACGCCGCGATGTTCCCGCCCGGCAACGCCGCGGCGCTCCACGCGATTCGCACCCATCTGCGCTACCGGAGCAGCGGGCTCGACCCCTACGTCGGCCCGCTCCTCGTTCACCGAGACCGCTGGGACGAGATGGCCGCAGCCCACATCGAGCTCGGCTCCCCCCAGCTGCACGTGGTCGTGGTCGGCGGGCACCGCGTCCCCTCCGCCGTGCCTGCCGGCATCCGGGTGCTGGGCTTCGAGGAGCCGGTCGACCGACCTCCGCTGCCGGCCGCCGAGGATGGCTTGCCGATCGCGTGCGAGGTCACCGCGGACGAGGCAGGTCTCGAGGTGCTTGCCGAGGTGGCGAGCGCTGCGGCGGACGGCGACGCCGTGGTCGGCAAGTTCCGCACCGGCGGCACCGACGTCACCGCGTTTCCCGACGAGCCGACTGTTGCCGCCGTCGTAGCCGAGGCTGTCCGCGTGAGAGCCCCTCTCAAGTTCACCGCCGGACTTCACCATGCCGTCCGGTTCACAGACCCCGGCACGGGCTTCGAGCACCACGGGTTCCTCAACCTGCTGGTGGCCACGGAACTCGCCGACGCCGGCGCCCTGATCGCCGATATCGTCGAGGTGCTGGGGTCACGCGACGGACAGGTGCTTGCCGACATCGTGCGAGGCTGGACCGCGGCGCAGGTCGGCACCGTCCGCAGGACGTTCACCTCCTTCGGCTGCTGCGGCGTCGAAGAGCCGATCAGAGACCTTGTCGAGCTGGGCCTGATCGAGGCGCCCAGGTCGACGTACCCGACAGAAGGCGTCGAGTCGCTCGCACGCAGGGAGCTTCGATGACTTGGCTGGAGCTACCCCACGACGCGGCGTACGGCCTCGCGACGCTTCCCTATGGAGTCTTCTCGGCGGACGACGCACCCAGCCAAGTCGGGGTACGCGTCGGCGACCAGGTTCTCGACCTGTCGGAGGTGGCCCAGGCGTTGGACCATGAGCACGCCGACGTCTTCGCGCAGCCGTCGCTGAACGCGCTGATGGAGCTCGGCGCCCAGCGCTGCCGCGAGGTGCGGGCGTGGGTGCGCGAGCTGTTCGACGACGACACCTACCGCGACCTGGTCGGGGCGCACTTGCGGCCGGTCGCCGGCGTACGCCTGCACCTGCCGGTCGAGGTGGCGGACTACGTCGACTTCTACGCGAGCGAGTCGCACGCCTCCAACGTCGGCAAGATCTTTCGGCCGGATTCCCCCGGCCTGCCGCCGAACTGGAAGCATCTGCCGATCGGCTACCACGGTCGCGCGGGCACCGTCGTGGTCAGCGGCTCCGACATCGTGCGTCCGAACGGCCAGCGGCGGCCGGACGCAGACGGGGTGCCACCGTTCGGGCCGTCCACCACTCTTGACATCGAGTGCGAGGTGGGCTTCGTCGTCAGCGGTCCGACCGCCACGGGTACGTCGGTGCGGGTCAGCGACGCCCGCGACCACCTGTTCGGTGTGGTACTCCTCAATGACTGGAGCGCGCGCGACATCCAGGCGTGGGAGTACGTTCCGCTCGGCCCGTTCCTCGGCAAGTCGTTCGCCACCAGCATCTCCGCCTGGGTCGTGCCGTTCGAGGCCCTGGCGTACGCCGAGGTGCCGCTCCCGGGTCAGGACCCGCCGGTGCTCCCTTACCTCCAAGGGCAGACCGACCGCGACGTCTTCGGGCTCGACCTGCATCTGGAGGTGCGGCTCAACGGCTCACTGGTCAGCGCACCAGAGTTCCGTGACATGTACTGGTCGCCTGCGCAGATGCTGACGCACCTGACGGTCAACGGCGCCACACTGCGCACCGGTGACCTGTTCGCGTCGGGCACAGTGAGCGGCAGCTCACCCGAGACGTTCGGCAGCCTGCTCGAACGCACCTGGAACGGCACCGCGCCGCTTGCCCTCGCGGACGGCACCACGCGTGGCTTCCTCGAAGACGGCGACGTGGTCACGCTCACCGGCTGGGCACCTGGCCGAGACGGTGCCCAGGTGACCCTCGGCAAGGTGACCGGGACGGTCCTACCGGCCCGACGCTTGTAGGGCCGAAGGTTGACGGGCCTGATGCCAGGACCCAAGGTGAGTGACTCCCTCACGCCTGGGTCCGCGGCTCGACCGAGCCGCGCACGCACCCAGACCAGAGTGGCACCCATGGTCGAATGTGACCCTCCCTCCCCAGCGCCTTGCCGCCGCGCCGGGTGAGCTAGCAGATGTGAGATGGCTGACACCGTGTGTTTCTTAGCGATGGCTCAGTTAGACCCTCCAGGGCTCGGGTACGTGATGGCTTCCGTCACCTATCTCTGGAGCTATCCATGGCAAACACTGTTTCCCGCGCGATGCACGACGCCGGCCTCGCCGCTTGGTTCGGCGGCACCCTCGCCAACGCTGTCGCGCTCAACCCGGCCGCCGCCGAGGCGGGTGACGACAGCAGCACCGGTCGAGTCGCCAACGCCGGCTGGGATCGCTGGACGCCCGTCAACGCCGGGGCTATCGGTGTCCATCTGATCGGCGCCATCGGACAGCTTGTGGGCAACAAGTCGAGGGTCGCAGCTCAGGAGGGCGTGGCCTCGATGACGGTCACGAAGACCGTCCTCACCGCCGCCGCGCTCGGTGCCACGGCCTACAGCCGCGTGCTTGGGAAGAAGGTGTCCCAGTACGACGATGTGCCCGCCGACTCCGGCACGGCCCCGGTGTCCTCGACGCCCGACGACGCGGCGTCCGCACAGAAGCAGCTTGCGATCCTGCAGTGGCTCATCCCGGCTCTCACGGGAGCCTTGGTCCTCACCGCCTCGTACGCCGGCGAGCAGCAGCGCGCTACCGAGGTGCACAAGGGCATCGCCGCTCGCCTGATGAGCTAGCGTCTGACCAGCCACACCCGCCGTGCTGCTCGAACCCCTCTTGCGGTCAGCGAGCCGCGAGGCGTGTGCCTATGCGGTTGCTCGGGCGCAGCGCCTAAAGCTGTCAGCCGCCAGCCATCGCACCGATCACGAGGAACGGCTCCTCGCCATGGACAACCCGGCCTGGCAACGGCGCGTCCGGTTCCTCGTGGGAGAGATCCTCCTCGCAGGCGTAGAAGCGCACGAAAGCACGCCGCTTGGCCGTCGCGCGGTCGCGGATCGTGCCGAGCAGCATCGGAAACTCTGCTTCAAGAGCGTCGAGCACCGACCGTTGGGTGACCTCGCCAGGTACGTCGAGCCGGACCTCCCCCTGGACCTTGGCCATGGCGCGGAGATGGGCTGGCAGGAGGACGCGCACTGAGTCGCTCATTTCGCTCTCACTCCAGCGTCTGGACGGTGACGGACAGCACCGACGGGAGGTCGCGGACGATCGGCGTCCAGGAGTCGCCGGAATCATTGGACGCGTAGACCTGGCCGCCGGTGGTGCCGAAGTAGATGCCGCAGGCCTCGTGCTGGTCGGTGGCCATGGCGCCCCGCAGGACGTTGACGTAGCAGTCCTCCTGCGGCAGGCCGGTCGTCAGCGCCTCCCACTCGTCGCCGCCGGTGCGGCTCCGATAGACGCGCAGCCTGCCGTCGGGCGGGAAGTGGTGGGAGTCGCTGGTGATGGGGACGACGTAGACGGTCTCGGACTCGTGCGCGTGGATCGCGATCGGGAAGCCGAAGTCGGACGGGAGGTTGCCGCTGACCTCGTGCCAGGTGTCGCCGGCGTCCTTGCTCCGCATAACGTCCCAGTGCTTTTGCATGTAGAGCACGTCGGGGTTGCCCGGGTGCATGTCGATGCGGTGGACGCAGTGACCTACTTCAGAGTCCTCGTCGGGGATCTCGCCGGAACGAAGACCCTTGTTGATCGGTTGCCATGTTTGCCCGCCGTCGGAGGTGCGGAAAGCGCCCGCGGCGGAGATCGCGACGTAGAGCCGGTCGGCATCGGTCGGATGCTGGAGGATCGTGTGCAGGCACAGGCCGCCGGCGCCGGGCTGCCACTGTGGGCCGGTGTCGTGCTGGCGCAGACCGGACAGCTCCGTCCACTCGACACCGCCGTCGGTCGACTTGAAGAGTGCTGCGTCCTCGACGCCGGCGTACACCGTCTCGGCGTCGTGCAAGGACGGCTCGAGGTGCCAGACCCTGGTGAAGTCCCAGGGCCGCAACGACCCGTCGAACCACTGGTGCTCGCCGGGGACCCCGTCGTAGCTGAAGTCGTTGCCCACCGCCTCCCAGGACGAGCCGCCGTCATCTGAGCGCTGGATCACCTGACCGAACCATCCGCTGGTCTGCGAGGCATAAACACGGTCGGGGTTCACCGCCGATCCCTTGAGGTGGTAGATCTCCCAGCCTGGGAAGTGCGGGCCGTCGATCTTCCAGTCCGTTCGCCGCTCGTCCGATGTGAGGACGAAGGCACCCTTGCGCGTGCCGACCAGGACACGTGCACCACCCATGCTGTTTCCTCCGTGAGTCGCTTGGCCGTGACGTTACTACTCGCCACGCTCGAGAGGTAAGACCATCGAACCGGCTGGAAGTCATCGGTGGCGGGAACGGTAATTTTCGGTGGGCCTGCTGGTGGCCATGGAGCGCGCCGACGTCGGCGCCCTGATCGCCGATATCGTCGAGGTGCAGGGGTCAGGTGACGGACGGATGCTTGCCGACATCGTGCGAGGCTGGACCGCGGCGCAGCTTGGCAGCGTCCGCAGGACGTTCCTCTCGGTCAGTCTCGTTGCAGCGCGTCACTTGGCCACCCGATTTGCGTGACATTCCGGCACAAGACTCCCGATTATGGTGTGGAGTTTCACCCCGAGGCCGCATGATGGCGTGATGAGCCGCGCCTCCATCTGTCCCGCACCGATGTTCCGGCCGACCTCGAAAGAAGACCTGCGGCGCGGGACTGGTGGAGTAGGCAGACTTCGTTGTGTGCGGAAGAGGCTCAGATGAAGCGCGCAGTCGCGATGCTTGCCGCAGGTGTCGGGGTGCTAGCCGTCTGCACCGGTTTGTCGTCAGTGGACGCCTCAGCCGGCTCGCACAGCGCCTCGCCAGCCGGGCGCCTTAACCAGAGCGCCACTACCACCACAACCGCCCCGACCAGGACCATTCCACCCAGCAGCACGATTCCGCCCAGCAGCACGATTCCACCCAGCA
>JACCVZ010000391.1 GCA_013697905.1 Nocardioidaceae bacterium | reverse complement strand
TCACGCGCTGGGCCGTGGCCGGCTGGTGCCCGTGGTCGCGCTGGCGCTGGTGTTGGGCGCAGCGGCAATGGTGGCGGTCGGTCTGTGGTCAGGCGACGTGTCTTTCGGGGTGCTCGTCGGGGCATTGACGGTCGCCGGGGCGCTGGTCCTGTATGCGCTCTGGGCGCTCCACCTGCAACCCATCGTGAGGTGGGCTGCTCGGCGTACGTTCGGCAGCCTCGGACTGTTGTTCCCGTTGATCACGCGGGCGTTGCCGCTGTTGTTGCTGTTCATCACGTTCCTCTTCATCAACACCGAGGTGTGGCAAGTCAGCAGCGCGCTGGATCGCGGGCTGCTCTGGCTGACGGTGCTGCTGTTCGCCGGGATCGCGGTGGCGTTCCTGCTTGTGCGGCTGCCCGAAGAGGTCCGCGAAGTGGGCGAACACGTCAGCGACGAAGGGCTCACCCGCCTCTGCGCGCATACACCCGTGGCTAAAGCCGCCGAAGGAGTCACCCCCGACGCATCCAACGTGGCGCTGTCGCCGCTCCAACGCACCAACCTCGTACTAGTGCTGCTCGTCTCCCAGGTGCTGCAGGTAATGCTGCTGGCACTGTCGGTCTTCGCCTTCTTCCTCGTGTTCGGCAAGGTCGCGATCAGCGACTCGGTGATCAGGTCGTGGGTCGGGCACCGCCCCAGCGCACTCCCTTCGCTGGACTGGTTGCCGATCAGCAACGAGCTGTTTCAGGTCGCAGTCTTCCTCGCTGCCTTCTCCGGGCTCTACTTCACGGTGTACGCCGTCACGGACCAGAACTATCGGGAGCAGTTCTTCACCGCCATCTCCGACGAGCTGGAGCGCGCCATCGGGGTGCAGACCGTCTACCGGGCCCTCGGTCGGCGTTCGTAGCTCCGCGATCATCGGTGGCACTCGACACGACCGGCCTCATCGACGGATATCTCGGCAGCCCAGTGAACCGAGGCGGTGCTACGTTGCGGCCTCTACTTCACGACCCAAAGGGGAAGTTATGCGTACTCCGCGCCGCCTTGCTGCCGCGACCATCAGTTTCGCGGCGAGCGTCGCCGTTGCTGTCGGACCACTCGCCGCTTCGGCATCGGCTGACCAAGCCACCAACACCAGTTGTCACGGACCAAGCTACGTGAGCAAGTATCGGCTGGTAAGCGCCGGGAGGGCGGTCGTCTTGACCCACCTCGAGGGCTTCTCGATGCCGCCGACCTCCTCGCACAAAGTGACCAGGTCCACCAAGAAGCAGACTGTTGTGCGAGCCGGGGTCAAGATCTCCGGAGGCGCGAGCGCTGAGGTCGGAAACAAGATCATCAGCAAGGCTGAAGTGCACATGAACATGGAGCTGAAGGCTTCGGGGGCACACACGTCCACAACCTCGCTTCGGATCACCGACCGGATCGCCAACAAGACTCGTCACAACGCGACGTTTGCCTTCTACAGCGGGGTCACCCGGGCGGCCGGACGTTGGAAGCTCTCCTACTGCGGCAGCAAGTACGACAGCCATGGCAACTACCTAGGGACCTACGTGTTCTGGAGGTATGGACGCTGGAGTTCCTACCAATTCTCGGACAGTGGAGCCGTGCGGTGCGGTGCAGGCACCAAGTACATCTCCGCCGCCGCGAAGCAGGCATTGCGTCGTGTCTGCGGCTGACGGAGGCGCGCGCAGACGCGGCGGCGGGCGCAGTACTACACCGGCCTCTCGGATGAGCTCGAGCGCGCCGTCGGTGCAGACCGTCTACCGCGCCCTCGGTCGGCGTACCTGAAGGACCCGCCGACACCCGTCGGCGCGGGGCAGCCAGCCCGGCACAGCTCGACGGTACGCGCGATAGGCCTCGCCGTGCTGGCGAGCCAGCGCCGGCTCCTCGTACCAGCGCACGAAGAGCCACATGACGACGCCGAGCACATCGGCGTAGCCGAGCAGGACCGGGCGGCCCAGGAGCATCGCCTGACCGAGGACTGCGGCGAGCACCGCGACGTACATAGGGTTGCGCACGTGGCGATAGAGGCCGCTGACAACCAACCGCTCCGTCGGGACAACCGGTGCGGGGCTGCCACCGCCCTCAACGACGAACCGCACGAACTGCCGGGCGATGACCACGATCCCTATGCATGCCATTGCCGCGCCGGACACGCGTACCGGCAGCCAGTAGGACGGCAGCGACTCAGCCTGCCAACCCGTCAGCACCCAGGGCACCAAGCCGACCACCGTGCCCGGCGCCGCCACGAAGTGCAGCGCGCTGGCGGAGCCGGCCATCCCGCGGCTCATCGTGGCTCACCTTCGAGGAGCTGGTGGGACTCTGCACGGGCCTTGAGCGTCAACAGCTGCTTGCGCATCATCACCAGGTCGCCCCAGCCGAGCAGCTCCCGGCGTAGTCGACCTGCTCGTGATGACGCGGTCACGGTCATCGCCGCCACGATTCGCGAGCGGCGACCGACGCGCGGGTTGACTTGGTAGGTCAATGCGAGCGGGCCGAAGAGCCGCGAATGAAACGGGGCGGCTTTCGAGTGCGGCCTGCGGATGAGAGAGTCGCACCATGGTTCAGTTCCTCGAAGCCGTGCCGATCCTTGCCGTCCGCGACCTTGCGAGGGCCATGGAGCACTACCGCGCGCTG
>JACCVZ010000376.1 GCA_013697905.1 Nocardioidaceae bacterium | reverse complement strand
GGACAGGACCGGTGACTTCTACGACGGCAAGCGCCAGGCCGCGGCCTACTTCTTCCGCTGGGAGCTGCCCCGGACCGGGCCGCAGCTCGATCTGGTCGCGTCGGGAGACGACACAACCCTGGAGATGCGCGACGCGTGGTTCTAGGACGGTCTCGATGCTCTGCCGACGACCCGTTTTGGAGGCCTCCCGACCTCGCGTGTAATGTTTCTTCTCGGTCCTGACGCTGCGTCGGCGGGACCGAAAGCCAGTAAGTCAGTGGGATATGGTGTAATTGGCAACACGACTGGTTCTGGTCCAGTTATTCTAGGTTCGAGTCCTAGTATCCCAGCGAATCTCCTCGTCACAGGTGGGGATTTGGAGCGAAACTCCAGCCTTGGCTATAGTTTCGCCCGCGTCAAAGCAGTGCTTGCCCCCGTTGTGTAGCGGCCTAGCACGCCGCCCTCTCACGGCGGTAGCGCCGGTTCGAATCCGGTCGGGGGTACGACACCAAGAGGAGGCCCTACCTGCGGAGACGCCGGGGAGGGCCTCTTCTCCGTTTCGGGCCCGCAGTTCCTCGACCCGGGGCGTCTGGACCCGGCTACAGGATCACGCGGACCACGAGGAAGACCCCCGCGGCGATGCAAGCCAGCGACACGATCCGCCGGAGACCCTCAGCGTGGATCCTCGTAGCCACGATCGCGCCGGCCACGACGCCCAGTGCCGCGATGCCTCCTAGCGTGGTCCCGAGCCGCAGGTCGACCAGGCCGGTCTGGAAGTAACCGACCGATCCCGACACGACGACAGGGAGCTGAACCGCCTGGCTCACGGCGACGGCTTTCAGCGGTGCCACACCCAGCGCCAGCAGGATGGGGACCAGCAGCACCGGACCCCCGGTGCCGCTCAGCGCTGACCCGAAGCCGACGAGAGCACCGAGACCGATGAGGGTCACCGCGCCCAGCTCAACGTGTGCGCCCGGCCGGCCGACTGCGCGCAGCTGGTGCACACCCACGAAGAGCGTCAGCGCAGCCAACCCGAGCAGTACTGCGGACCCCGGCAGGGTCGCGTTCACGAGGGCGCCGGCGAATGCGGCCGGCACCACCCCAATGGTCAGCCTCGCTAGCATCCCCCAGGGCACCACACCCCGCCAGGCGTAGACGAGTGTGCCGACGAGGCCGGTGAAGACGAAGGCCCACGTGCTCGTCGCCGTCGCCTCGTTGGCGGTTAGGTCGCTGAGCGCGACGAGCGCGGGCGGGAGCAGCACGCCACCCACTCCGACCATGCCGATGAGGATGCCTACCACGAGTGCGACGACACCGAGTGCGAGTCCCACGGGAGCGGACCTTCCTTCAGTCGACGACGGTCCTTCGCAGGCTAACCGGGTGATCTCGTGGAGCAGCACCACTCGTCGTCGGTGTCCCCGGGTCGACTGTGGCCCCGAGCCTCAGACGACCGGGCAACGCGGGTAGAGCCCGCGGGTGGCATACACCTTCGGCAACGCGTACGCCGTCGGGTCGGTGAAGCGGCAGCCGTAGGTCGGCGAGGCCACGGTGGCGGGCGTGAGCACGTCGTCGCCGGCCGGACGCAGCTCCTGGCTGTGTCCTCGCCTGTTGTCGCGCGACTCGACCCAGGTGGTGAGGTCGTCCCACGCGGTGCCGACCTCGGTCGGCGTGAACTCGCAGTGGCCAGCGGACCGGATCGCGCGCTGCACCAGCAGCCCGGAACGGTGGTGGCTGTCCACCTCGCGTCGATAGATCTGCTCCATGGAGAACGGCACGAACAGGTCGCCGAGGCCGTGCAGGGTCAGTGTGGGCACCAGCGGACGACCGGCGATCTTCGGGATCTCGGTGAGCCGCTGGGTGTGGCGGGAGACGGTGTCGCTCGGCGAGACCCGGCGCACGGTCGCGTTCACGTCGACGGGGGCGTTCGGGGCGTACGTCGTGTCGACGTTCTGGGCCAGGCGACCGGCGTTCTGGCGCAACGGGCCACCGTTGTCCGGCGTGTAGAGGGTGAAGAGGAAGTCCTTCCAGACCGCGAAGGCCTGGTCGGCGCCCGGGCGTTCGCCGCCGGTCAGGTTCGTCGTGATCGACCGCAGCTGCTTGCCGAGCTCGTTGGTGGTGTCGACGCCACCCGGCTTGAGGCCGCTGAGACCGAGACGCTGTCGGATCACCGGGACGTCGGCGGTCAGATAGTTCGCCGGCGGCGGGTAGGCCTCGCGGTCCGTGAGGTCCTGGGCGATGAGGTTGTAGCTGAGGAAGTAGTCGAAGAGCTCGTGGTCGCCGAGCACACCGCACATCGGCAGCGCACCGTCGTAGAACCGCGGGTACTGCTCCAGCGAGCGACCGATGACGTGGCCACCCATCGAGACGCCGGCGATGTAGGTGCGCGACGCTGGCTGACCGATGAGGTCAGCGGCGTGCACCGCGAGGCCCTGTGTGGTCGTGACGCCGGTGGCGACGTTGTAGTCGTTGGTGGCGTAGCTCGACGCCGCCCACGCGTAGCCCTCGCGGAGGAACTTCTGGCGCAGCCCGAACCCAGGGGCGTCGACCGTGAGCAC
>JACCVZ010000364.1 GCA_013697905.1 Nocardioidaceae bacterium | reverse complement strand
GTGCTGCTCGGCAAGCCGTACGTGTGGGGCTCGATCTACCGGTTCGACGGTCAGGCGTCAGTGTTCTGGGCCGAGCACGGGCCGTGCTACCGCTGCCTCTACCCCGAGCCGCCACCGCCGGGCATGGTCCCGTCGTGTGCCGAAGGCGGCGTCCTCGGCGTCCTCTGCGCGAGCATCGGCGCCATCCAGGTCAACGAAGCTATCAAGCTGCTGACCGGCATCGGCGAACCGCTGCTCGGCAAGCTGATGATCTACGACGCACTCGAGATGGAGTACCGCAAGCTCTCGGTCCGCAAGGACCCCGACTGCGCGATCTGCGGTGACAATGCGACCATCACCGAGCTCATCGACTACGAGACGTTCTGTGGCGCGGTCAGTGACGAGGCCGCTGACGCAGCCGCCGGCTCGACGATCTCCGTGACCACTCTCGAGCACTGGCTCAAGGAGCGCGACAACGGTGAGCGCGACTTCTTCCTCGTCGACGTGCGTGAGCCCAACGAGTACGAGATCAACAAGATCCCCGGCTCGGTGCTGATCCCCAAGGGCGAGTTCCTCAACGGCAACGCGTTGGGCGAACTGCCAGCGGAGAAGCCTGTCGTTCTGCACTGCAAGTCCGGGGTTCGTTCGGCCGAGGCACTGGCCGTGCTCAAGGGAGCCGGCTTTGCCGACTCCGTCCATGTCGGTGGCGGTGTGGCAGCTTGGGTCAACCAGATCGACCCGTCGCAGCCGTCGTACTGACGGCCTCACCCCGTCTCGGATCTCGGCAGTGCCCGTCCCCAGCGCCGGCGTCCTTTCCGCGTTCGGTGCCGACCCCGAGTGCCTGCGCCGGCTGGTCGGCGGGCAGGGTCGAGCCTGGTACGACGGCAAGCTGGTGCTGAAGCCCGTCGACAACCCGATCGAGCACGACTGGGTCAGTGACGTCTTCACCGGTTGGACCCGTCACGACCAGGTGCACGTCCCGGTTCCGCTCCGGTCCCGCGTGGGGACCTGGGTTCACGACGGCTGGGCTGCCCATCGGTACCTCGCGGGTCGAGACGCCACCATGAGCCAGGACCCGACGCTCATCCGCGGCGCGAGCGAACAGTTCCACCGGACCATCCGCCGCCTCTCCCCGCCGAGCTTCCTGGCCGAGCGCACCGACCCGTGGTCGTACGGCGACAGGGTGGCCTGGGAAGGCGCGGAGCCCGTCGGCGGGAAGCAGACCGTGGACCAGATCGTGCGACTTCGAGACGCCTTCTCGCCCATAGCAACTCCCGCGCAAGCGATCCACGGTGACCTCGGCGGCAACGTGCTGGTCGCGGACGACGGCCTCCCTGCGGTGATCGACTGGCCGCCGTACTTCCGTCCGGTCGGGGTCGCACTGGCGATCGCAGTCGGCGACGCCGTGCGTTGGGAGGGCGTTCCGCTGACCTTCGTCGACGCCTGGGCCGACATCAACGACTGGTACCAGCTGCTCGCCCGTGCCCTCGTCTACCGGCTCGCCACGGCCGGTTTCGAGCAGAGGGCCGGTCGCGGGAGGCTCCGCTCCGATGCTCATGCGCGAGCGAGCGAACCCGCGGTGGCCGGCGTACTGCAGCGGCTGGCCGCAACAGCCTGACCGGGGCTGCTGCGCCGCAACGGCGGTGACGGTGCTTGCTGGCACCGAGGCGAGGATGCCGCGAGCGGCCTCGGACCAGCGACGCGCTGCCCCCCCGAGGACTGGGAGACTCCTACCCGTGGTGGAGGACGAGAGGTACGTCGAGCAGGTGCTCTCGCTGGTGGAACAGATCCCCGAGGGGCGGGCGACGACGTACGGGGTGCTGGCGGATGCCGTCGGGCGTGGGGGGCCGCGGCAGATCGGGCGGGTGATGGCGATCTACGGCGGCCCCGTCCCCTGGTGGCGGGTGGTTCGAGCCGACGGCAGCCTGCCGGAGTCGCACCAGCGCAGTGCCCTCGCGCACTACCGCGACGAAGGCACCCCGCTGAAGGGGTCGTTTGCCGACGCGGCTTCGCTCCGCGTCAATCTGCTGGCCGTCCTCTGGACCCCGTGACCATTGTCGGTTGCTTCTGTTCCAATTGCGTTTGTGTCCGTCACCTACCGCCTCGAGCGCACCGAGCGTCCCCGTGACCTCGGCCCCGACCTCGACGCGTCCCAGCGCGCCGTCGTCGAGCACCGCGGTGGTCCGCTGCTCGTGCTGGCCGGACCTGGAACCGGTAAAACCACGACCCTGGTCGAGGCCGTCGTCGAACGGGTCGAGAAGCAGGGGCTGACTCCCGACGAGGTGCTCGTGCTGACCTTCAGCCGCAAGGCCGCCGACGAGCTCCGCACCCGCATCACCGCCCGGCTCGGCCGCACGTCATCGATGCCGATCAGCTCGACTTTCCATTCGTTCTGCTACGGCCTGGTGCGGCGGTTCCAGCAGGACAGCACCTACGAGTCACCGCTGCGGCTACTGAGCGCACCCGAGCAAGACGTTCGACTGACCGAGCTGCTCTCCTACTCCCGCGAGAGCGGCATCGCCGACTGGCCCCCGTCGATCGACGCAGCCTTGCGCACACGCGGTTTCGCCCGCGAGATCCACGCCGTGCTCGCCCGGGCGCGTGAGCTCGGGCTTGACCCTGACGACCTGGAGCGTGTCGGTCGGGCCAGTGACAAGCCCGAGTGGGTCGCCGCCGGCCAGTTCATGGAGGAATACCTCGCTGTCCTCGACTCTCAGATGGTGCTCGACTACTCCGAGGTGATCCATCGGGCCGTCCTCACAGCGGAGCAGCCGGAGCACAAGGAGTTCCTTCGCAAGCACTACAAGGCCGTCTTCGTCGACGAGTATCAAGACACCGATCCGAGCCAGGTGCGGCTGCTGACGGCGCTGGCTGGTGAAGGCCGTGACCTGGTCGTCGTCGGCGACCCCGACCAGAGCATCTATGCGTTCCGTGGTGCCGATGTGCGAGGCATCTTGGAGTTTCCGACACAGTTCCCGCGCACTGACGGCAGTCCGGCTTCCGTGGTCGCGCTCGGTACGACGCGGAGGTTCGGCAGCCGGCTGCTCACCGCCTCACGGCGGATCGCCAAGGGCATCGGTGTGAGCGGCCCGATCAGCGCCGCGGACTTCCAGACATTCCGCAACCCGGTCGCGGCTGCCAATGCTTACGGCGACGGCAAGGTCGACGTCTTCACGTTCAGCTCGAGCGGCGCAGAGACCGACCACATCGCCGACCTGCTCAGGCGAGCTCACCTTGAGGACGACATCGCCTGGTCCGACATGGCGGTGCTGGTCCGCTCCGGCGTCACCGCCATCCCGGGCATGCGGCGGGCGCTCATCGGCGCCGGCGTCCCGATCGAGGTGGCCGGCGACGAGGTGGCGCTGCGCGATGAGCCCGCCGTGCAGCCACTGCTCGCCGCCCTGCGTTGCGCGGCCACCCCAGAGCTCCTCACCGGAGACCTCGCTCATGTGTTGGTGATGTCACCGCTGTGCGACCTCGACGCTGCCCAGGTTCGCAAGCTCGGGCGTGAGCTGCGCGCACTCGACCGGGCAGCCCACCTGCGGGAGCGGCTGCCGCTTCCGTCGGCCGAGCTGATTCGTCAGATGCTGCTCGACCCGACCCTGCTCGAGGGGGTCTCCGACTGGTTGGCGGTGCGACCTCGCAAGCTGGCAACGCTGCTGACGACCGCGGGCGACGTCCTGCGCCGGGGAGGCTCGGCCGAGGAGGCACTGTGGGTCCTGTGGGCGGGCACGTCCTGGCCGTACCGACTGCGCGGCGCAGTCGAGCGAGGCGGCGGTGCCGCCCGGGCGGCGCACCGTGACCTCGACGCGATCTGTGCGCTGTTCGAGGCTGCGGCCCGGGCCGAGGAGCAACAGGACCACACGTCCGCTGCTGCGTTTCTCGACGAGGTCGAGGCTCAGCAGATCCCCGCCGACACGCTCGCCGAACGCGGCGTACGAGGCGACTCGGTGCGGTTGCTCACCGCACACCGTTCCAAAGGGCTGGAGTGGAGGCTCGTGGTCGTGGCGGGCGTGCAGGAGGGCAGGTGGCCCGACCTGCGCCGGCGCGGATCCCTGCTGCTGGCTGACCGGCTCGGAGCCGAGGGGATGGTCGACCCGTTGCCGACTAAGGCGATGATGGCGGAGGAGCGCCGGCTGTTCTATGTTGCGGTGACGCGCGCCCGCGAGCGCCTCATCGTCACTGCGGTCGCTTCGCCCGAGGCCGACGGTGACCAGCCGTCCCGACTCGTCGACGAGCTGGGGCTGCCCCCCGAGCAGCGTCCCGGGCGCCCTGCCCGCACGCTGTCGCTGCCGGGGCTGGTGGCCGAGTTGCGCCAGGTGGCTGCCGATCCGGGGGCCCGGGAGCCGTTTCGCCGCGCCGCTGCCTCCCGGCTGGCGCAGCTCGCCGACCAGACCGTGGCGGGCGAGCCGGTCGCACGGGCGGCCGACCCGGCGCACTGGTGGGGGTTGCGCGAGCGCACGTCCAGCGACACACCGGTCCGCCCCGGCGACGAGCCGCTTCGCATGTCGGCAAGTGCCCTCTCCGACCTGATCGACTGCCCATTGCGTTGGTTCCTGTCGCGAGAGGCAGCCGGTGAGTCCGGCCGCAGTACGTCGCTCGGCTTCGGCAGCGTCATCCACGCCCTCGCCGACCACATGAGCCGCGAGGACACGGCTGACGAGGCACGGCTGCTGAGCCTGCTCGACTCCGTCTGGGACCAGCTGCATTTCGAAAGCCCCTGGATCGCCGACCGCGAGCGGGTTGAGGCGCAGGACGCGATCAGGCGCTTCGTGGCGTGGGCCGGCGGCCGGCCGGGCCGGGAGTTCCTGGCATCAGAACACGACTTCCAGGTCGAGGTCACGCTCGAGGGCGGTGAGAAGGTCGCCTTGCGCGGAAAGGTGGTCCGTGTCGAGGGCGATGCCGAGGGCGGCATCCGCGTCATCGACTTCAAGACGAGCAAGAACGCACCACCGGGGACGTCGTTGCCCAACAACCCCCAGCTGGGCCTCTACCAACTTGCCGTCGATCAGGGAGGTTTTGCGGAGCTGTGCGGGTCGGACGCGCGATCGTCCGGCGCCGAGCTCGTCCAGCTACGCATCGACCAAGCTGGATTTCCGAAGGTGCAGGAGCAGGGTCCGCAGCCGGCAGATGAGGCCGGGCGCAAACCCATCGAGATTCAGCTAATCGGTGCGGTCAACACGGTTCGGTCCGAGATCTTCGATGCGACCGTCAACAGCTACTGCACGCGCTGCGACTTCTCGACCATGTGCCCGGCTCAGCAGCGCAGCGGGACGCTGCTGTCATGACGACCACCGCGCCTTCTCCTCTGATCTCGACGTCGGCAGAGCTGCGCCGGCTGATGCGTCTCGACCTCAGTGACCAGCAGATGGCGGCGATCACCGCGCCACTGCGGCCGGGGGTCATCGTTGCCGGGGCAGGTTCGGGCAAGACGACCGTGATGGCGGCCCGGGTCGTCTGGCTGGTGGCTACCGGTCGGGTCAAGGCCGACCAGATCCTCGGTCTCACCTTCACCAACAAGGCGGCGGCGGAGCTCGGCCATCGAGTCCGGGGCAGTCTGGTCGACGCCGGGTTGCTCCGTCGACCCGGTGTGCTCGACGAGGCCGGTGACGACGAGCCGCTCGAGCCGACCGTGCTCACCTACCACGCCTACGCCGCCCGCCTGCTTGCCGAGCACGGACTGCGGATCGGGCACGAACCCGACACCCGCGTCATTGCCGATGCCTCTCGTTTTCAGCTGGCGGCCCGTGCCATCAGGCGGCACACCGGTCCGGTCGAGCACCTCAGCACCTGGGTCGCGACCAGCGTTGCCGGTCTGTTGGCGCTCGACGACGAGCTCTCGGAGCACCTGGTCACGCCCGAGGAGCTGCGCCGCTTCCAAGCGGTCGAGGCGCCGTTATGGGAGACGACGAAGCAGACGCTCGAGGTGAAGAAGGTGCTGGCAGCGCTGGCGAAGCGTGGAGAGCTGCTTTCCTTCGTCGACAGCTATCGCGCGCTCAAGCGCGAGCTCGGCGTCATGGACTTCTCCGACCAGATGGCGTTCGGAGCCCATCTCGCCGAGACCCGACCGGAGGTAGGCGCCACCGAGCGTGAGCAGTTCCGGGTCGTTCTGCTCGACGAATACCAAGACACCTCCGTTGCACAGGCCAGGTTGCTAGGCGCCTTGTTCTCGGGGAGCTCGGTCGACGACGGCCTCGGTCACCCGGTGACGGCGGTCGGTGACCCTTGTCAGGCGATCTATGGCTGGCGTGGTGCCTCGGTGAGCAACATCGAACAGTTCGGGCGCGACTTCCCGCCGCCCCCCGGGGCAGCACCGCTCGGGGCCTACCCGCTCAGCGTCAACCGACGTTCGCAGCTGCGCATCCTACACACCGCCAACACCATCGCAGCCGATCTGTACGCCACCCACGCGGCGGCCGAGCCACTCGTGCCTGCGCCCACGGCCCGAGACGGGGTGGTGCGCGCTGCCGTCCTCGAGACCTATGACGACGAGCTTCGCTTCCTTGCCCATGAGGTGCCCGCGGCCCATGCCGCGATGCCGGTGCCGACGTGGAGCAACATCGGTGTGCTCGTCCGCGACAACAAGATCGCTGGTGGCGTCCACGACATCCTCGTTGCCGCCGGCGTACCCGTCGAAGTTGTCGGACTCAGCGGGCTGCTGGCAATGCCAGAGGTCGCCCAGGTGGTGGCGACGCTGCAGGTGATGCACGACGTCACCGCCAATGCGTCGCTGCTGAGCCTGCTCGCCGGACCACGGTGGGCGATCGGCGTTCGTGACCTGGCGTTGCTGGGTGAGCGCGCCCAGCGGCTCGCCTTCCAACCGGCAGCCGATCCCGACGACGTCGGCGCAGCGCTCGAGCAGGCGGTGGCGGGTACCGATCCTGCTGACGTCGTTTCGTTGCTCGAGGCGCTCGACGGCCCAGGTCAGCTGGCGTACTCAGCGCAGGCGCTGGAGCGGTTCAAGGCGCTGGCGCGAGAGATCCGCACGCTGCGCCGCTACGTTGGTGAGCCCTTGCTCGACCTCGTACGTCGGGTCATCGACGTGACCGGGCTCGAGGTCGAGCTCGCGTCGTCGACGTCTGCGGTGGCCTCGGCGAGGCGAGACAACCTTTCGACGTTCATCGACGCAGTCGCATCCTTCGCCGGCATCGACGGCGACGCCTCGCTGCCGGGGCTGCTCGCGTATCTGCAGGCGGAGGAGGAGTACGCGCAGGGACTCGCGCTGGCTATCCCCACCGAGGCAAACTCCGTCAAGCTGCTCACTGTGCACCGGGCCAAGGGTCTCGAGTGGGATGTGGTCTTCGTACCCGCCATGTGCGCCAAGGTCTTCCCGTCAGCACAGGGCAGGTCCCGCTGGCCGACGGGCATGACCCAGCTGCCGTCGCCGCTGCGCGGTGACGCCGTCGACCTCCCAGTCGTGCGGGAGCGCAGCAACAAGGGCCTGAAGGAGTTCGTCGAGGATTCAAAGGAGGCCGAGCTACGCGAGGAGCGACGGCTCGCCTACGTCGCCGTCACGAGGCCGCGGCAGACGCTCGTCGTGTCCTGTCACTGGTGGGGACCGGAGCAGAAACAGCCGCGGGGGCCGTCGGTGTTCATGGACGACGTCATCGCCGCCATGCGTTCGTGGGGCGACGCGCCCGCGGTCGCGACGCCACCGCCCGACGCCGAAAGCGACAATCCCGCCAACCGCAGCCTCGACCGCTATGCCTGGCCGGTCGAGGCAGGCGAGGTCGAGGTGGCCCACCGCCGTGCGGCCGCAGCCCTGGTCGGGGAGGCGCGGGCCGCAGGCCCGGTGCAGGCGGCCAAGGATGCCGACGAGGGACTGATGCTCGACGAGCTCACCCGGGTCGACCAGTGGGACCGTGAGATCCGTCGGCTGGTGGAAGAGGTCCAGGTGAGCCGAGCCGACGAGATCGTCGTCAGGCTTCCCGACCAGCTGTCAGCCACGACGTTGCTGCGACTCAACGATGATCCCGAGGGGCTCGCCAGGCAGCTGGCGCGCCCGATGCCGCGCAAGCCAACCCCGGCCGCTCGCTTCGGCACTCGCTTCCACGCCTGGGTCGAGAGCCACATCGGTCGCCCCATGCTCCTCGACCCCGAGGAGCTGCCAGGGCGTGGCGACGTCGACATCAGTGGCGACGACGACCTGGCCGAGCTGGTCGAGGCGTTTCGTGTCGGCCCGTTCGGCGAGCGCACGCCCCATCAGGTGGAGGCGGCGTTCTCACTCGTACTCGGCGGCCAGGTGGTCCGCGGGCGGATCGACGCGGTCTACGAGACCCCGACCGGGTTCCTCGTCGTCGACTGGAAGACCAACCAGCGGCAAGACGCCGACCCGCTCCAGCTGGCGATTTACCGGCTCGCCTGGGCCGAGCTCACAGGCGTCGATCCCGACGCTGTCGAAGCCGCCTTCTACTACGTGCGGTCAGCCGACGTCGTCAGATGTGACAGCCTGCCCAACCGCGAAGCCCTCGAACGTCTCGTGACCGGCACCACCTGACTCGCGCCGCGGCTGATCTCAGCTGGGCAGCGGTGTCGCGAGCATGGCGTCGAGGGCGACGGTCACCATGTCGCCGAACGTCTGCTGCCGCTCCTGTGACGATGTCCGTTCCCCAGTGGCGATGTGGTCCGAGACGGTGCACACGCACAATGCCTGTCGGTCGTGCTTGGCGGCGAGGGTGTAGAGCGCGTTCGCCTCCATCTCGACAGCAACTACGCCGTACTCCGTCATCCGCTGCAACAGCTCCGGGCGGTCGGAGTAGAAGGAGTCCGACGAGAAGAGCTGGCCCACGGTGACCGCGACGCCTACGGAAGCGGCGGCGTCGTACGCGGCCCGCAGGAGATGGAAGTCCGCCGTGGCGGCGTAGTCGAGGCCCTCGAAGCGGATCCTGTTCATCGACGAGTCGGTCGCCGCGCTCATCGCGAGCACCACGTCGCGGATCTGGAGGCGCTGCGACACGGCGCCGCAGGAGCCGACTCGCACGAGCTGCTGGCAGTCGTAGTCGCGGATGAGCTCGTTCACGTATATCGACGCTGAAGGCATCCCCATCCCGGTGCCCTGCACAGAAACCGGCTCACCACGATAGGTGCCGCTGTAGCCGTACATGCCGCGCACGCTCGAGTAACACCGAGCCCCCTCGAGGAACGTTTCAGCGATCCAGGTCGCGCGCAGCGGGTCACCTGGCAGCAGGACCCGCGGTGCTACGTCGCCCGCATCAGCGCCGATGTGTGTGCTCATGCCCGCGATCCTGCCAGACCAGGCGGCGTAACCTCGACGCCGTGACCTCGGACTCGTTGCCCGACTTCCCGTTCCGCTACGCGGCCCACGACCGGCTCGGTGAACGTCGGGCCGACCAGGCCTTCCTCGATACCGCCTGGTCGGATCCTCGTTCCCGCGTCCTTGTGATGCGGGGGGTCGACCTGGCCGCAAGCGACGACGGCACTGCGCTCAGCTGGTACCCCACCGCCGAGGCGCCGGAAGGGGAACGGATGCTGCTCGGCGTCGCCGACGACATTGTCCGGTTCGCCGTCCTAACGCCCGACAGCTGGTCGGACCCGGCAAGAGAGCACGACGAGGTCCAGCTGTCCCTCGCCGACGCTCAGCGCCCGACGAGGCTGTCCTTCTCACCGCTTCGGCGCCTGTCGCAGCGGCTGTCCGCCAGCGACGCGTCGTACGCCGTGCACGCGACTGCCCTGGCCCAGTGGCACCTCCGGCACCCCAGGTGCTCCGTCTGCGGGGGGCAGACGGACGCGATCCGCGCCGGCGAGGCGCGGCACTGCCCGCTCTGCGGTGCCGACCACTTCCCACGGACCGATCCGGCGGTGATCATGACCGTCGTCGACGACTGGGGTCGTTGTCTGCTCGGGCACAACGCCGCGCGGGACGAGGGGTGGTTCTCGACGCTGGCTGGGTTCGTTGAGCCCGGGGAGTCTCCCGAGCAGGCAGTCGTGCGGGAGGTGCACGAAGAGGTGGGCGTCGACGTCGACCGGGTCACCTACCTCGGCAGCCAGCCATGGCCGTTCCCGTCGAGCCTGATGCTCGGCTTCGAGGCGCACGCCAGCAGCAACGCGATCGAGGTCGACGGGCAGGAGATCACCGAGGCGCGCTGGTTCACCCGAGATGAGCTGCGGCGGGCCGTCGAGGCAGCCGAGGTGGGGCTGCCGACGACGATCTCGATCGCCGGCGCGCTTCTCACCCGGTGGTACGGCGCTGAGCTGCCCGCCAACATGCTGGCGGTGTGAGCCGCCACGGGTGGCTCAGGCGCTGATCTTCGCCTTCAGCTCTGCCAGGCTCGGGTTTGTCATCGCCGTGCCGTCGGGGAAGACCACGGTCGGGACTGTCTGGTTGCCGCGGTTGACCTGTTCCACTACTCGCGCCGACTCTGGGTCCTGCTCGATGTCGATCTCGCGGTACCCGATGCCTTCGCGATGCAACTGGCCCTTGAGACGGTGGCAGTAGCCACACCACGGGGTGGAGTACATGGTGAAGTGTTCCGGCATCGAGATTGTCCTTCCGCACGTCTAGGGTGTTACCCGTTGCCAACGTTCGCGCGACGCCGCCATTCCCCCGAACCGTCCGCATGGGTGTGAGAAGGGACTCCTCGTGCCCGAAGCCGACCGCCTGCTGGAGGGGCTCGACCCTGAGCAGCGCGAGGTCGCTGTCCACCTCGACGGGGCGATGCGGGTGTTGGCGGGCGCCGGGACCGGTAAGACGCGGGCGATCACCCACCGCATCGGCTACGCCGTTGCACGTGGCGTCCTCGTGCCCACGGAGATACTCGCGGTGACGTTCACGACCCGTGCGGCCGGGGAGCTGCGCACCCGGCTGGCGCGGCTCGGCGCCGTCGGCGTCCAGGCCCGCACGTTCCACTCTGCGGCGCTGCGCCAGGCCCGCTACTTTTGGCCCAAGGCCTATGGCGCAGAGCTGCCACCGATCGTCGGGTCGAAGATCTCCCTGCTCGCCGGCGCCACCGCGCATCGTCGGCTCAAGGCGACCCAGGCCGACCTGCGCGACCTGGCCGCCGAGATCGAGTGGGCGAAGGTGTCCAATGTGCGCCCGCAGGATTACACCCGCCTCGCCGGTCTGGCCGGTCGCGCTGTCGATGGCTACGACGCCGCCGACGTGGCCGGCATCTACGAGTCCTACGAGGAGACCAAGCAGGCTCGTCACCGGATCGACCTGGAAGACGTGCTCCTCTGCGCCGCCGCCGTACTCAGCGACGACGAGACCGCCGCCTCCAGCATCCGCAAGCAGTACCAGGCGTTCGTTGTCGATGAGTTCCAAGACGTCAACCCTCTGCAGGCCAGCCTGCTGGACCTGTGGCTCGGGGGGCGCGACCGGCTCTGCGTGGTCGGCGACCCGGCCCAGACGATCTACTCGTTCACCGGGGCATCCCCCCACCACCTGCTCGACTTCGTCCGCAAGTTCCCCGGCGCCACCACCGTGACTCTCGAGCGCAACTATCGGTCCACCCCCCAGGTCATCGAAGCGGCCAATGCGGTGATGCGCGAGGAGATCGGCCGCGGCGCGGTCCGGCTGCGAGCGACCCGATCGGCAGGCCACCCGGTGTCGTTTGAGGGTCATCTCGACGAGCTGGCAGAGGCCGGGTCGGTCGCCCACCGGATCGAAGAGCTCGTCGCGGCCGGCACCGCCCCGTCCGACATCGCGGTGCTGTTTCGCATCAACGCCCAGTCCGAGAGCTTCGAGGAGGCTCTCGCGGAGCGCGCTGTTCCGTTCGTCGTCCGAGGTGCGGAGCGCTTCTTCGAGCGCCCCGAGGTGCGCCAGTCCCTGACCCTGCTGCGCGGCGCCGTCCATGAGGGCGCGGTCTCAGCCGACTCCCTGGCCACTCAGGTGAGCCATGTGCTGAGCGCGATGGGTTGGACGCGTGATGCTCCGACCGGCCGCGGCAGCGTGCGCGATCGCTGGGAGTCGCTGCAAGCCGTCGTCGCTGTGGCCGAGGAGCTCGCCCTCGTGCATCCCGACCTCGACCTGGCTGGTTTCGTCGCCGAGCTCCAAAGGCGTGCAGAGGCGCAGCACGCGCCGGTGGCGGTCGGCGTCACCCTCACCACCCTGCACGCCGCCAAGGGACTGGAGTGGCCGGTGACGTTCCTCGCCGGGATGCACGAGGGCACGATGCCGATCGTGTACGCCGACACTTCCGAGGCGATCAAGGAGGAACGTCGGCTGATGTACGTCGGGATCACCCGGGCGCGGGACCAGCTGCACGTCTCCTGGGCTGCGGCGCGCACCCCGGGTGGCCGCGGGTCACGTGGCCCGAGCCGCTTCCTGGACAGCCTGCTCGACGCCACATCTCGCGCTTCTGGTGCGCGCCAGACTCCCGCCGGCCGGACGCGGACTCGGTCGGGCAAGCGCGGCGTGTCCATGTGCCGCGTCTGTGGTCGCTCGCTGATCGAGCCACGTGAGCGCAAGCTTGGCCGTTGCGTCGACTGCCCCAGCGCCTACGACGAGGAGCTGTTCGAGGCGCTGCGTGAGTGGCGGCGCGGGCGAGCCGGCCAGGAGAGCCTGCCGGCATACTGCGTCTTCACCGATGCCACCTTGACGGCGCTGGCTGAGATGTTGCCCGATGATGCCGCTGGGCTTGCCCGCGTCCCAGGCATCGGACAGTCCAAGATCGACAAGTACGGCGGCGAGGTGCTCGCCTTGTGCGCCGCGCAGCGCCGTGCATCCGACACCTCTTGAGCGGCCGCACGGGACAATCGACGACTTTTTCGGTCACGATCGCTAATTCGTTTGCACCCTTCTCCTCGACGCGGCTACGCTGCTCTCACCGCGGTCGAGAATCTTCGGCTGCAGATGCTGACAACGCAAACTCCAGTGCTTCGGCACCCGCGCCAACATCTTCTGGAAGGAGGAACAGCGACATGTTGAACCCCGTCTTCACCACCGCGACGCCCCTGGCGACGCGCTTCCGCATGCCTGTCCTCCTGGGGATCCCGGCCACGAGTGCGTCTGTCGAGGGTCGTTGCACGGCAGCTGGTACGTCGCACGTCTACGGCGCCTTCGTCCCGGCATTCCTGAAGGACGCTTTCTCGGGCGTTCGTGCTTGGAGCCCACCGGTCTA
>JACCVZ010000330.1 GCA_013697905.1 Nocardioidaceae bacterium | reverse complement strand
GGCGACACCCCCGACATCTGGTCCCTGCACCCAATTGCCCCGCGGCCACCAATGCGGCCTTCCGCGACACCGCTGCCGCCATCATCTGGCACTTTCAACTCGCCAGCTCCTGAGCCCGCGCGGATCGCCCATGAGCGAACACTTCGAGGCGCTGCCGGGAAACGGGGCGTGTCAGCGCAAAACGGTGCCCGATGAGTTCTTCGAGAGCCGCCAGCGTGAAATGGGCACACCCTAGGCGCGCGAATGGCAGTGAACATGTGCCAAACTGAGCCGGCTCGTGTTTGGGAGGTTGGCGTGATCGAGGAGCGCCAGTTGTCAGCGGTTCTCAGTGAGTTCGCGCGCACGCTTGTGACGGATTTCCCAATTCAAGGAATCCTTGATCATCTGGTGGAACGGATCGTCGAGGTCTTACCCGTGACCTCCGCAGGAGTCACGTTGATCTCGCCGGGGACGCGCCCGCATTACATCGCCGCGTCAGACGAGGACGCCCTTCTCTACGAGAAGCTGCAGTCGTCGACGGGGGAGGGTCCATGCTTGACGGCGTACGAGTCGGGGCAGGCAGTCGTCGTGCCCGACGTGACGAGCGGAGATGATCGCTTTCCGGACTTTTGCGCTGCTGCGACCGAGGCCGGGCTGGCAGCAGTGTTTACCTTCCCGCTGCGCCACGAGTTCGGCCAGATTGGGGCCTTGGACCTTTATCGTGATGTCGCTGGTCCGTTGGATGAGTCGGATACGGCCGCGGCGCAGACCCTCGCCGACGTCACCTGTGCCTATCTTCTCAACGCCCAGGCCCGCCAAGAACTCCACGAAGCGGCAGATCGACTTCGCGCTAGCGCGCTGCGTGATCCTCTTACCGGTCTGGCGAACCGGGCGCTTCTCCAGCAAAGGCTGCAACACGCCACACTCCGCGCGGAGCGCACACATGCAGCTGTTGCGGTGCTCTTCGCGGACCTCGACAACTTCAAACAGGTCAATGACACCTACGGCCACATGATCGGTGACGCGCTGCTCGTCGCGGTCGCTCACCGGTTGCTGTCCCTCGTCCGGCCAGGGGACACGCTCGCCCGTATTTCCGGCGACGAGTTTGTGATCTTGTGTGAGGACCTCCACGATCCTTCCGATGTCGAGGTGCTGGCCCGCCGGATTGTCGACGCCTTTACCGCTCCCTTCACGATCGACGACGACGAAGCGACGATCCAGGTCCCCATCACGGCGAGCGTCGGGATGGCGTTCGCCGGCGGAGCGCATGAAATCGGTTCCAAGCTGATCCGAGACGCTGACGCAGCCATGTACCAGGCAAAACGCCAAGGAGGTGCCCGGCATCAAGTGCTTGACCTGCGAGAGGTCAAACCCCTCGACGGCCACCTCCAGCTGCACCGAGATCATCTCTCGGATGCCTTCGCCCGCGGCAACCTGGATGTGTCCTACCAACCAATCGTGCGTGCCGCTGATGGGCTCGTCACCGGGGTGGAGGCACTTCTGCGCTGGACGCACCCCAGCCGTGGGCCGATCCCCGCCTCGACGACGGTCTCCATGGCCGAGGAGGACGGACTGATCGTGGATATCGGCGCCTGGGTACTGCAACGCAGCTGCCAAGAGCACCTGAACTGGTTGGCCGCATCTGGCGGGCAGCCACTTGACCTTGCGGTGAATGTGTCCGCCGGACAGCTGATGGTTCAGGACTTCCCAGACACCGTCGCCGAGGTGTTGAACAGCAGCGGCATGGACCCGTCGGCGTTGATCTTGGAGATCACGGAGACTCTCTTCCTCGATGATGGAGGACACGCCGTGGCCATTGTCAACCGCCTGAAGGACCTGGGAGTGCGGGTGGCTCTGGACGACTTCGGAACCGGGTACTCCTCGCTGAGCCACCTGCACCGGTTCCCCGTCGACATCATCAAAATCGACCAAAGTTTCGTCGCCGAGATTGGGAACGCGAATGCAGGCGACGCGATCATCGCCGCGGTCACCAACCTCGCCCACTCGTTGGGCCTCTGGGTGACCGCCGAAGGTGTAGAGACCAAGCGTCAACACGACCACGTGGTCGCGATCGGCTGCGAGGCTGCTCAGGGCTTTCACTACGCCAAGCCAATGACCTCAGACGAGCTGACTACCGCGTTCGAGACGAAACCCTTCGGGCGTCTGCACCTACCCGCCCAACGAAGCTGGTCCGACATCTCGACACACGCCTAGGACGGACCCAAGCTCGTTCGGCATTCGAGCTGTCAGGAGCGCATAGTAGTAAGAGCGATCGAGACGAAACAGGCGCCCAGACACGGTTGACCGTCCATGCCGTTCATCGGAGTAGGGAAGCGTGGCTGAGCTGAGGCAGGGTGATGGGGAATGACTGAGCAGGACACCAACGGTGAGCATGGCAGAGGCAGCGGACGTGACAAGCTGGCCGACGAACGTGACCGGGCAGCCGACGAGCGCGATGCCTTGTCAGAGGCGCGGGAGGCTCTGGCGGACGCGCGGGATGCCGTGTACGCCGAGCGTACCGAGGCCGCCGAAACCATCCGGTCCGCGGCAGACGAGCGTGATGCCCAAGCTGACCTTCGTGACGACGCCGCCAATCGACGCGACCTGGCGGCCGAGATTGTTCGCGACCCCACATCGGGCGCAGACGATGTTTCGGCGGCTGAGCGGAGCCACGCCCGCATGAATCGGCTGGACTCGAAGATCGACCGAATCGCGTCGGAGCACGACAGGGCCAAGCTGTCCGATCCTGCGTCGACCTCTCCAGATGTTGCTGACCGTGCTCGTTGATCAGAATCCGCTTGGAACTCTGGCAACGTCAGCTCGAATTGCAACGCGCCATCAACGCGACTGCCGCGAAGATCAGCCAGACTCATGAGGGGCTGACGCCGACTCGAGTCGGCACCTGCAGGGGTCCGTGACCTTCGCCTGCCGCGCCCGGCTGATTCCGCGCCTTCGTCTCCACCGCATGTTCGATAGTTCGACTCTAGGGTTGGGCCGTGGACGCCGACACGCTCGACCGGATGCTGCTGGCCGGCTCGGTCATCTTGCTGCTTGCGATCCTCGCGGTCCGGGCGTCGGTCCGGATAGGCCTGCCCAGTCTGCTGATCTACCTCGCCATGGGCATCCTGCTCGGAGAGGCTGTGCTCGGCATCCACTTCGACGATGCCAAGACCGCGCACGCGTTGGGTTTCGCCGCCTTGGTGGTGATCCTGACCGAGGGAGGTCTCACCACGAAATGGGCCGATGTACGCCCGTCGCTCACGGTGGGGCTGCTGCTTGCCACGCTTGGAATCACTGTCAGTGTCGTGGTGGTGGCGCTGGTCGCGCACTACGTCCTCGACCTCCCCTGGGAGCTGGCCCTGCTGGTGGGCGCGATCACGTCACCGACCGATGCCGCCGCCGTCTTCACCGTGCTGAGATCGGTGCCACTTCGTCCGTCCCTGCGCGGTGCGCTGGAGGTCGAGTCCGGCCTCAACGACGCTCCCACCGTGTTGCTGGTGGTGCTGCTCAGCGCACCCGGTGGCATCGAGGGCGGTCCTCTCGGTTTCGTGGGCATCGTCGTCTACGAGCTCGTGGGAGGCGTGCTTCTCGGAGCTCTCGCCGGGCTGGCCGGCGCCGTCATGTTGCGCCGCGTGGCGTTGCCCGCATCCGGCCTCTACCCGATCACTGTCCTGGCCATCGCGGTGCTGTCGTACGCCGGCGCGTCGGCACTGCACGCCAGCGGGTTCGCCGCGGTATACATCACTGCCCTCTGGCTGGGTAACTCCGAACTCCCGCACCGAAGCTCGACGCGCTCGTTTGCCGAAGGGTTCGCCTGGCTGGCGCAGATCGGCCTGTTCATCATGTTGGGGCTGCTCGTGTCGCCGTCGGATTTCGATGTCGCGCACTTGGTTGGCGGTGTCGTTATCGGCGCGGTCCTGACGCTGCTGGCTCGCCCGCTCAGCGTCGTCGTCTGCGCTCTGCCGCTGAAGCTGCCGTGGCGGGAGCAGGGCTTCTTGTCGCTAGCTGGCCTCCGGGGCGCCGTTCCGATCGTGTTGGCAGCGATTCCGATAGCCGAGCGGGTGCCGCGGGCGGTCGACGTCTTCAACGTCGTCTTCGTGCTCGTGGTCGTGCTGACCGTGGTGACAGCACCGGCCCTTCCGTGGATTGCCACCCGGCTCAGGGTGATTGAGGAGCGGCCTCGAGACGCCGAGGTGGAAGCGGCTCCACTGGAACACATCGACGCTGACTTGCTCCAGGTGTACATCACCCAGCAGTCGCGCCTGCACGGCGTCGAGATCGGCGAGCTCCGGCTCCCTCCGGGCACGAGCGTGTCGCTGATCGTGCGCGACAGGACGAGCTTCACACCCGACCTGCGCACCACGCTCAAGCGGGGCGACGACCTGCTCGTGGTCACCCCCCGACGGGATAGGGGAGCCACCGAGCGTCGGCTACAAGCTGTCAGCCGTGGCGGAAGGTTGGCGGGCTGGATGCGCGACGACGAGTGAGCAGACATCGCCGCCGGCGGGAAATCGACTGATCGACGACGTACGCCGGTTCCGTCTCAGCTGTTGGCCCGCTTGCAGGCTGAGATGTTCTTGCGCAGAGTGATCTCTGTGCGGACGGCGGGGTCGACTGCGCGGAAGCCGTCACCTACCAGCACGTCGATGCCGGGCGCCAGCTCGCCCTTCTTAACCTGAACCGGTCCCCGGAACTGGATGCGTACCAGCCGTACCTCGGGGGACTCTGGCTCGGCGGTGAGGATCGTGACGTTGCCTGCGGACATGTTTCCGGGGGCGTTTGAGGCGATGCCGGGCTTGAAACCCTTGGATGCCAATGCGTCGAGCGTTTCGGCCGCCAGGCCGGAGATGAGGCCGGCGTTGTAGACGTTGACGCGGATGGTCTGCGCCTTGACGGCCTGCCCCTTCTTGAACCGCTTGACACGTGTGCACCGGTGGTCTTTCTTCTTCTCGGAGGGCTGCGTGACCACGTTGTTCTTCTGGTCGTCGGGAGCGATAATCGTGCTCCAGCCGTAGTAGGCAGCACCTAGCAGGATGCCCAGTAGCACCAGCATGGTGACGGGCGTCTTCCAGTTCACGCTGCCTCCTTCGGCGCTGCCAGCCTAATCCCACCCGGTCAACCTGCCGCCGGCTTCACGGCAGCCGGCGTCACTGGGGTATCACGTAGATGCGGGCATGCACGACGTGGCGCTGCTGCAAAGCGGCGCGGAGGGCACGATGCAACCCGTCCTCGAGGTAGAGTTCCCCCTCCCACTCGACCACATGGGCGAACAGGTCACCGAAGAACGTGGAGTCCTCGTCGAGCAACGTCGCCAGGTCAAGGGTGTCCTTGGTGGTGACGAGCTGGTCGAGCCTGATCTGATGGGGCGGCAGCTGGGCCCAGTCGCTCATCCGCAGCCCGTGCTCGGGGTACGGACGCGCGTCACGGACCCCTTTGAAAATCACCCGCGTGAGTCTAAGCCTTGCCACCGCGTCCAAGCCCGCTGCGAGACACCCCGCGAGAACCGTGCGCGAACTGTGACCTGGCCGGCGGGCGCCGGTGGACGCGACAACGCGACGCTAGTCTGGGTCACGCTGAGGTGGGTCTCAGCCTCGACGCTCACACGAGGAGGCCCGATGACCGAGCCCGGGGCCGAGGGCACTCCTCCCAGCTTGGCCGACGCTGCGACAGCGGCGACGGCGCCGCCCAGCCCCCCGGACAGTCCACCTACTGGCGCCGGTACGCCGGTATCCACCGCACTGAGCGAGCAGGCGAGCGAGATCGCGGCGGGCTACGCGTTCGCGGAGCCAGCGCTCCAGCTCGGCCGGTTGGTGGAGGGTGCTGACGTCGCCCCTGTCGACGTACGGATCCCGCTGAGCATGCTCAATCGGCACGGCCTCGTCGCAGGCGCCACCGGCACCGGCAAGACGAAGACGCTGCAGCTGATGGCGGAGCAGCTGTCCGCCCAGGGGGTGCCGGTCTTCGCGGCCGACATCAAGGGCGATCTTTCGGGGCTGGCTTCTCCCGGCCAAGGGGACGCGAAGCTGCTCAACCGGACTGCGTCGCTGGGGCAGGCGTGGCAGGCCACGTCGTTCCCGGTCGAGTTCCTCGCGCTCGGCGGCCAAGGCACCGGCGTACCGGTGCGGGTGACGATGACGTCGTTCGGGCCGACCCTGCTGGCCAAGGTGCTCGGGCTCAACGAGACACAGGAGTCTTCGCTGAAGCTGGTCTTCCACTACGCCGACCAGGCGGGGCTGCCGCTGCTCGACCTCGAAGACCTGCGGTCGGTGGTCACGTTTCTGGTCAGCGACGAGGGCAAGCCGGAGCTGAAGGCGCTCGGCGGACTGTCCAGTTCCACAACCGGCGTCATCCTTCGTGAGCTCATCGGATTCGCCGACGAGGGCGCCGACCGATTTTTCGGCGAGCAGGAGTTCGACACCGCCGACCTGCTGCGAACGGCGGCCGACGGCCGGGGCGTCATCTCGCTGCTGGAGCTGCCGCACCTCCAGGACCGGCCGACGGTCTTCTCGACGTTCCTGATGTGGC
>JACCVZ010000329.1 GCA_013697905.1 Nocardioidaceae bacterium | reverse complement strand
TCGCCGGGGCCGATGCCCGCTACGCAGTCGTGACGCCCCTCGTCACCGAGTCGGGCTCAGCCATCTTGGTGGTCCGGGGGGCGGCAAACACCCCCGCCGCCGACGTACCGCCAGGGGAGGTGAGAGTCAGCGGAGTCTTGGAGCCGGCGACAACCGAGGGCGCTGAGCTCGACACCGACCGCGTCACCAACGGCCTCCGCGTCTCGGCGCTCGTCAGCGACGTCAGTGCCGACCTCTACGGCGGCTACCTGGTGTCAACACCTGAGTCGAACCAGGGGCTCGTGCCGGTGCGACCTGACCGACCGACACCGTCACGATGGGCGGGCGCGCGCAACCTGGTGTACGCCCTGCAATGGTGGCTGTTCGCGGCATTCGTCGCGTTCATGTGGTGGCGTGTCGTCCATGACGACACCACCCCCCGCGTCCGTGACCAGGTGGGATAGCGTCCGCAGCGTGACAGGAGCACTGCTGCGCTACCGAGTGATGGCCTACGTGGTCGGGGTGTTGCTGATCGTGCTGATCGTGGTCGGCGTCCCGCTCAAATATCTCACCGCCGATGGCACCGACCCCCAGCGGCTGGGCGAGTGGATCACGACCTACCTCGGCATCGCGCACGGCTGGCTCTACATGATCTTCTTGGTGATGGCGGCGTTGCTTGCCCGCAAGGCTCGTTTCCCGGTCGGCTTCACCGTGCTGGTGCTCGTGCTCGGCACCGTGCCGTTCCTCAGCTTCTACGGCGAACGGCTGGCCACCGGACGAGTGCGGTCGACGCACCCGGATCTGGTCATCGGGCCGCCAACGACGCTCCATTCATAGCTCTGGGTACGCCGGACCGCTGAGCGGTGGGCGTACCCAGGTGACGTCCGGCGACGTCAGAGGTCCTTCTTCTCCACTGGCTGGTCCGGCGTGGTCGGCGTGGGTGACTCGACGGTCTCCTCGGTCGGGAACGGCGCCGTCGGTGCGGTGTCGGAACCGTCAACCGGAATGGTGGGCGCCGGCGTCGCTGTGGACGGGGTGGGCGCCGGCGTGGACGAAGGTGTGGCGGACGCAGCGGGCCGAGGCGGCGTACTCGAGGCCGAGTCGCGGCTCGCCGTCCACGCCGGGTCGGCATCCTTGCCGGTCAGCTTGTTGTAGGCGAACGCGGCGGCACCGCCCAGCCCGAGCAGGATCACGAAGTTGCGCAGCTTGTGGCTCTTCTTGCGCTCCTCGACGATACCGGCACGCTCGGCGACCTGTCGGCCCTTCCGGCGGCCGGTGGCCACGGCTCCGGCGACGACGGGTGCCATCTTGTCGCGGGCGTCCTCGACGGCTGGTGCCAACCGGTCGCGGGCGTCCTCGAGCGCAGGACCGACGGTGGCGGCAACCGACGACATCGCCTGCTCCGTCGCCGTTCCGATCCTGTCGAGGGCAGCCTCGGCAGCGGGCTTGACGCTGCTGCGGGCGTCCTTGGCGGCTAAACGCGCCTGCTTGCGGGTCGATTTCAGGGCCACAGCTGAATCTCCTCGTGTTCGTGTCGCATCTCGCGCTAGCGCAGGCGTCTGCCTGCTACCCCCCACTCTTACGCATCGCTGGTGTTTACACCACACGGGTCCGCCCCCGGGCTGCGCTTGAGTGGCGTGCGAGGATGGGTCCGCCGTGCGCGACCATGACCCTGACAACGCAAAGGATGACCCGGTGGCCGAAGAGCTGTTCGCGACCTTGAAGACCAACCGTGGCGACGTCGTCGTCCAACTGTTCCCCAACCACGCCCCGAAGACCGTCGAGAACTTCGTGGGCCTCGCCGAAGGGACGAAGGAGTGGAAGGATCCCAGGTCGGGCCGGCCGTCGACCGAGCGCTTCTATGACGGGCTGACGTTTCACCGCGTCATCGAAGGTTTCATGGTGCAAGGCGGATGCCCGCAGGGCACCGGCACCGGGGGCCCGGGCTACACGTTCAAGGACGAGTTCCACCCCGAGCTCGCCTTCACCAAGCCCTACCTGCTGGCCATGGCCAACGCCGGCCCGGGCACGAACGGGTCGCAGTTCTTCATCACTGCCGGGCCTACACCCCACCTCAACAACCGCCACACCATCTTCGGTCAAGTTGCCAACCAGGCCAGCCGCGACGTCGTTGATGCCATCGCCACTACGCCGACCGACCGCTCCGACCGACCGACCGAGCCCGTCGTGATCGACCGGCTCGAGATCGAGCGTCGCTGAGACGCAGCTGGGCCCCGATGAGACCGCGATGACCATGGACCCCACCGCCCCGGACGCCGGAACCATTCCGCGCTGCTACCGCCACCCCGAGCGGGAGACCTACATCGCCTGCCAACGATGCGCACGTCCCATCTGCCCCGACTGCATGACCCAGGCGTCGGTGGGGTTCCAGTGCCCCGACTGCGTGCGCGCCGGCAACGCCGGTGTCCGCCAGCCCCGGACCACATTCGGCGGTCGGCTGTCGCAGGGCGTCGCCGCCGTGACGGTGGGGCTGATTACCGTCAACGTCGTGTTCTTCGTCTTGGCGCGCGGCTCCAACGAGTTCCTGTACCGGACCGTGCTGATCCCTCGCCAGGTGTCGGAGGGTGAGCTCTGGCGGCTGTTCACCGCAATGTTCCTGCACTACCAGGTGCTGCACATCGTGTTGAACATGGTGGGCCTGTGGATCTTCGGCAATTACCTCGAGTCGGCGCTCGGCCGGTGGAGGTTCGCCGTGTTGTACGTCGTGGCGGGGCTCGCCGGGTCTGTGGCGGTCTACTGGCTGTCCCCTCCTGACGGTTCCACGTTGGGAGCGTCGGGGGCGATCTTCGGGATGTTCGGCGCCGCGCTGATCCTGCTGCGCCGTCAGCGTCGCGACATCTCGCAGCTCCTCGTCCTGCTGGTCCTCAACCTGGTGCTGACGTTCAGCGTCCCGGGTATCTCCTGGCAGGGGCACCTCGGCGGCCTGGCCGCCGGTCTCGTGATCGGCGCCGGCTTCGCCTACGCGCCGCGCTCCCAACGCCTGCTCGTGCACGGCGGCGTGCTTGCGGGCATCACGGTGGTGTGCGTGCTGGCGACGCTGGCCCGGACGGCTTCGTTTCCTGCGTAGGTCGCGGCGAGGTTATCCCCATTGGGGATAAACCCTGTGGAGAACTACATAGCTGTAAGTACGGAGCGTGGCCGAGGGGTGAACGCCGCACCACCACGTGCGGCGGTCACTCCCACTTGGTGGAGAACGCGAAGCCGACCGCGATCAGCGCCATCCCGATCGCCAGGTTCCAGTTGCCGATCTCACGCATGTACTTGAGGTCGGGCACGAGGTAGAAGACGACGATCCAGGCCAGGCCGATCACCCAGCACGCCACCATCACCGGGGCGACCCAACGGCTGCCGCCGATCGCGGCCGGTTTGCGCGACGTGGGTGGCGCGATGTACTCGGGCTTCTTGCGCGGACGTGACTCGGGCACGACAACTCCTGTCGAATGAGATCATTCTCAGTCACCTAGCCTAACTCCTGGCCGCGGCCGGGCGCGTCGCCACCGCTCGACAGAACGAGCTCCGCCGGGCGGTTACGCTTTCACCACCTGACCGTACGTCGTGGGAGTACCGCCTTGGACGAGCCTGTGCGCCGATCGTCGCTGGCTTCACGCTGGTGGCGGGTACTGGCGACCTCTTCGCGGCAGCGGTCACTCCTGTGGCGCATCAGCGTGCCGGTGGCATGCGCCTGTGCGGGGCTGCTCGCCACCACCAGCATGGTCAACGCCCGCGGCACTGACCTGCGCGGCGGGCGGCACAGCGACCTGATCGACCTCGTGAGCGCGCAGCGCCAGAAAGTCTCCGAGCTTCGCCAGCAGACCGAGACACTGCAGCAGCGCGTCGATCAGCTCACCGCTAAGGTCGGCGGCGAGAAGGTCGAGGCCGTTCAAGACCAGCTGGCGCAGCTCAGCACGCCGGCAGGCTTGGACACCATGACCGGTCCGGGCTTGGTCGTCGCGCTCGCCGACGCGCCGCGCGATCAGCTCGTGCCCGAGGGCGCCAACCCCAACGTCCTCGTCGTGCACCAGCAGGACATCCAGGCTGTCATCAACGCCTTCTGGGCGGGCGGCGCCGAGGCGGTGTCGCTGCAGGGGCAACGGATCATCTCAACGACCGGCGTCAAGTGTGTCGGCAACACCGTGGTCCTTCAGGGCGTGCCGTACGCGCCCCCGTACAGGATCGTTGCACTTGGCGACGTCGAGGCCATGTACGACGCGTTGACACGCTCACCGGAGGTCGCGAACTATCGGGCCTACACCGCTGCGCCCTACAACCTGGGTTGGAAGCTCCGTCAAGGCGACGACCTCGTGGTGCCGGCGTTCAGCGCGCCAGTGCAGCTGCAGTTTGCCCAGCCGGCCGACTGAGCCGGGCTGGCTCGCACCTGCCAGGAGGTGCGACACGCTACGGCGACGGGCTGGTGGCGGTTGTGATGGTGGCGGTGGGAGTCGGCGGCTGCGTCGTCGCCTGCGTCGTGGCCTGCGTCGTCGGCTCCGTGGTGGTCGGCACCGTCGTCGGCTCGGTGGTGGTCGGCTCGGTGGTGGTCGGCTCGGTCGTCGTCGGCTCCGTGGTGGTTGGTGCCGGACCAAGCGACACCGAGATGACGGCGGTACTGCCGAACGGTTTGCGCAGTCCTCCAGTCGGATCCTGCGAGGTGACGGTTCCTGCCGGAGCACCGGATTCGACGTCCGAGGTGATGACGTCGAAGCCAGCACGCTCCAGCGTCTGGGTGGCAACGGCCTCGTCGCTCCCGACGACGTTGGGGACGACCACGAATCCGGTCGAGTAGTACACGGCCACCGTCTCGCCAACCCGCACCGACTCACCGGGGCGGGGGTCGGTTCTGGTCACCTGGTTGCGGCGCTCGGCACTCTCGGGGTCCTCGACCGGATTGACCTTGAAACCAAGCTTGTCAAGTGCCGACGTCGCCTCGGTGAGCGTGGCGTCGCTCAGGTCGGGGATCACTTCCGTGCCCGCACCGGCCGAGACGTCCACGTCGATCGCGGTGCCCTCGGGAACGTCCGCGCTCGGCTTCTGACTCTGACGCAGGATCAGTCCCTTCTTGACGGTGTCCGACCGCTCAGGCGTCGTGTCACCCAGCTTGAGCCCGACGTCCTCCAGCGCCTTCGCGGCCCCTTTCACGGTCATGTTGAGCAGGTTGGGCACGTTGGCGGTCGGAGCTGGCTCCTTCCCACCGAACAGCTTCGGTCCGAAGACGAGCGCCGCGATGACCAGCACCGCGAGCAGCAGTGCGAGGCCAACCCAGAGGCCCGTACGTCGGTGTGGTCGCTCGTCGTCCTCCTCGTCGACGGTGTGGGTGACGGTCGTGGGTGCGGAGTCCCGATGCGGAGCGGCCAGGAAGTGCTGGGTCTCGTCACCTGTGTCCACGACCGGAGGGGCCATCACCGTCCGACCCTCCAACGCCCGCTCGATGTCGGAGCGCATCTCGGCGGCGCTCTGGTAGCGCTCGTCGACCGGCTTAGCCAACGCCTTCATTGTGATCGCGTCGATGGCGCCCGGAATCTCGGGATCAACCGATGACGGCACCGGCGCCTCTTCACGCACGTGCTGGTAGGCGACAGCGACGGGGGAGTCGCCGACAAAGGGCGGGCGGCCGGTGAGCAGCTCGTAGAGCAGACAGCCTGCGGAGTAGAGGTCACTACGGGCGTCGACCTGCTCACCACGGGCCTGCTCAGGCGACAGGTACTGCGCCGTGCCGAGGACAGCGGCAGTCTGGGTCATCGTGGACGACGTGTCGGCGATCGCTCGGGCGATGCCGAAATCCATCACCTTCACGTCCCCAGAAGGGGTGAGCATCACGTTGGCGGGCTTGATGTCTCGGTGGATGATGCCGGCCCGGTGGCTGTAGTCGAGGGCGCTGAGAACCGACGCGGTGATCTCTAGAGCGCGTTCGGGCAGGATCTTGCGGCCCTCCCGGAGGATGTCGCGCAGCGTGCGGCCCTCGACGTACTCCATCACGATGTAGGGCAGGGCGAGGTCGGTGCCGTCGTTGGCGACCTCTTCACCGGTGTCGTAGACGGCCACGATGGTCGGATGGTTCAGCGACGCCGCGGACTGCGCCTCACGGCGAAACCGCGCCTGGAACGTTGGGTCGCTAGCGAGGTCGGCGCGCAACCGCTTGATCGCGACCGTGCGTCCGAGACGCACATCCTCGGCCTTGCGGACCTCGGCCATCCCGCCGCGCCCGAGCAGGCCGGCGATTGCGTAGCGACCGCCACCGATGGTCTTCGGGTCGTCGGCGTCCACGGTCAGTCCTTGCCCTTCCCCTTGTCGTTTCCGGGTCCGTCGTGGTGAGGCTTCGTCTCGTCGCCGCCATGTCCCGGTCCGTCGTCGCTGGATTTGCCGTCGTAGACGAAGAGGGTGACGTCGCTTCCGTCGGTGACGAGACCGCTCGGCTCGATGTCGGCCACGACGTCCTTCCGGGCGCCCTCGACGTCTTCGGTGACGACATCGAGACCGAGACCCTTCAAGGTTTCTTTGGCGTCTTTCGAGCTCAGCCCGATGTAGTCGCTCGGGTCGATGCTGACCCCGACGGTCGTGCCAGGCGGCGTCGTGCTGTCCGACGGGGTCGCCGTCGCCGTCGTCGGCTGTTGGCTCGGTGTCAGCGCGCTTGTGTCGGGACGCTGCTCAGGTGTCGAGGTGCCGGGGGTCGCCTGGTTGTCGGCCGCCGTGGAGGGGTTCACGGCACCGTTTCCGAGCACGGCCGCGGCGATGGCGGCGATGAGCAGGACCACTACTGCGGCAGCCGCAATGGGGATCCACCCTCTCGTACGCCGGCGGGTGCGGGCTTCGTCGGCGGACGGATCCAGCGCGGGCAGCACCCGGGTCGCGGTCGAAGGCGACGTACCGAGGGCCACGGTGGGGGCGTTGGCGCCGGCAGGCTCGACACTTTGCCGCAGGGCATCGGCGAACGCCCCGGCGCTCGGAGGGCGACGTGCCGGATCCTTGCTCATCGCGGCCTCGACGAGCGACCGCAGCGGCGCCTGCACGCTCGGCGGCAGCGGTGCGGGGTCGGCACGCAGGTGTGCCATGACGACGGCGACCGGGGTGTCCCCGGTGAACGGGAGCACACCAGACAGGCACTCGTAAAGGACGACCCCAAGCGAGTAGATGTCGCTGGCCGATGTCGCCTCGCGACCCTCGGCTATCTCTGGCGCGACGTAGTGCGGCGTCCCCATGATAGTGCCGGTGTCCGTGACGGAGGCAGCTCCGCGCGCGCGCGCGATACCGAAGTCGGTGATCTTCACCCGCCCGTCGCGAGTCACCAAGAAGTTGGCTGGTTTGACGTCGCGGTGCACAATGCCGGCGGCGTGGGCCACGGCGAGCCCGTCGGCCACTTGGGCGACCAGATGCGCCGCGCTGCTCGGCGCCATCGGAGCGGTCAGCAGGTCAGACAGCGGCACCCCGGCGACGAGTTCCATCACCAGGTACGTCGAGTGTCGCCCGGTCGCCGGGTCGATGTCGTCGCCGTAGTCGAAGACGGTCGCGATGCGCGGGTCGTGCAGGGCGGCGGCATTTTGTGCCTCGGTAGCGAATCTCCCGCGAAACGCTGCGTCGTCCGCGAGTGCCGCGCGCAAGAGCTTGACCGCGACCCCCCGGTTCAGCGCCGTGTCCCGGGCTCGCCACACCTCACCCATGCCTCCCGCAGCGATGGGCTCGATGAGGACATAACGGCCGCGGGAAAGCTCGGTCACCGCCCGATCACCGCCTGCATGACGCCTTTCGCGATTGGTCCGGCGAGCCCTCCGCCGCTGATGTCGGGGCGAGGGACGTCGGTCTGCTCGATGAACACGGCGACTGCCACTTGGGGGTCGTCGGCAGGGGCGAAGCTGACCATCCAGGCATACGGCGACTTCTCCTCGCTTGAGTTCGCCGTGCCGGTCTTGCCGGCGACGGAGATTCCCGGCATCTTGACCTCATCGGCCGTGCCGGTCTCGACGACCTCGACCATCATCTGGGTCAGTTCATCGGCGACGGAGCCGGAGATCGCCTGGTGGAGCACCTCCGGGTCGGCCTCGTCGAGCACGTCGAGCCCGGGGGAGCGGACCTCCTGCACGACGTAGGGGCGCATCACCGCGCCACCGTTGGCGATACCGGCGGTCACCATCGCCATCTGGAGTGGGCTGGCGGCCACGTCGAACTGCCCGATCGACGACAAGGCGGTGCTCGGCTCGTCCATCTCGGTGGGGAATCTGCTCTCGGCTGACGACAGCTGGTCGAAGTAGTCCTCGTTGAACCCGAACTTCTCTGCCTGGTCCTGCAGAGTTTGGGCACCGAGCTTGAGCCCGAGGTCGCCGAACGACACGTTGCACGACACGGCCAGGGCCTGCGTCAAGGTGATCTCGCTGCCACCGCAGTCGCTTCCCCCCTCGTTGGTCAGGGTGGCGCTCGACTGAGGCAGGTCGAGGGTGGTGCCGCCCTTGACGGTCGAGTCCGGGCTGTAGCCGTTGGAGAGTGCCGCGGCTGCCACCACAAGCTTGAAGGTCGAACCAGGCGGATAGATCTCCTGACTGGCTCGGTTGGTCATCTTCTTCATCGGGTCGTCCGTGGTCAGCCGCTTCCAGTTCGCCTCGGCCACGGAGGTGTCATGCGTGGCGATGAAGTTCGGGTCGTACGTCGGCTTCGACACCATGGCCAAGATCGCGCCCTTCGTCGGGTCCAGCGCGACGACAGCTCCTCGGGTGTCGCCGGGCAAGCGGTTCAGGCCGTCGAGCGCCGCCTGCTGTGCCCGCGGATCGATGGTCAGCAGCACGCTGCCGCCCTTCGGCTGCTTGTTTCCGACCATGTCGATGACCCGGTTGACGAAGAGCCGCTCGTCGCTGCCGGACAAGACGGCGTTCTCGGAGGACTCGATGCCGCTCGTGCCGTAGATGCACGAGAAGTAACCGGTGACGGGGGCGTAGAGCTCGGGCTTGGTGAACTTGCGCACGAACTTCAGGTTGTCGTTCGAAGGCACGCTTCGGGCCACCGGATCGCCGCCGACGAGGATCGCTCCTCGTTCGCGGGAGCACTCCGCGTCGCGGACGCGCTTGTTGGCGCTGTCGTCGTTGAGGTCCCCGGCCCGGAGGACCTGGACGTAGTTGAGGTTGATGAGCAACATCGCGAACAGTGCGAAACAGCCGACTGCGAGGGTGCGGATGGGTTTGTTCATCGCATCTTCACCACTGCCGTCTCGTCGTCGGCGGCCGTCGGCGTCAAGTCAGGGGGCGGTCGACGGGCGTGGTCGCTGACGCGCAGCAACAACGCCACCATGATCCAGTTCGCGATGAGCGACGATCCGCCGTACGACAGGAACGGGGTGGTCAGCCCGGTCAGCGGGATGAGTTTCGTGACCCCGCCGAGCACGACGAAGACCTGAAGTGCGAAAGCGACCGACAGTCCCACCGCGAGAAGCTTGCCGAACGCGTCACGACAGACCAACGCCGTGCGCAGCCCGCGCTCGACGATGATCCCGTACACCACCACAATCGCCATCAACCCCGTGAGGCCAAGCTCTTCTCCGAGCGATGTGCCGATGAAGTCGGAGTAGGCGAATGGCGTCAGGTAGGGGTTGCCCTCGCCCAGTCCCCGCCCCAGGATCCCACCGAACGCGAGGCTGTACTGGCCCTGGATGATCTGGCCGTAGCTGTCCACATTGTCGAACGGGTGCAGCCAGCCGTCGACCCGCGTCTGCACGTGGCTGAACGCGAGGTAGCCGAGGTAGGCGCCGCCGGCGAACAGTGCCCCACCGACCACCAGCCAGCTCGGGCGTTCGGTGGCCACATAGAGCAGCACCACGAACAGCCCGAAAAACAGTAGTGAGCTTCCGAGGTCGCGCTGGAACACCAACACACCGAGGCTGACCAGCCACATCGCAAGGATCGGCCCGAGGTCGCGACCCCGAGGCAGGTCGATACCGAGAAAGCGTCTGCCGGCGAGCGCGAGGGCGTCGCGTTTCAGCACCAGGTAGCCGGCAAAGAAGATGGCCAGGCAGAGCTTGGCGACCTCACCGGGTTGGAAGGACAACCCCCCCAGCCTGATCCAGATGCGCGCCCCGTTGATGTTGACGCCAAGCCCTGGCACCAACGGCAGCATGAGCAACACCACTCCCACAAAACCCATCGTGTAGGTGTAGGCCTGCAGCCTGCGGTGGTCACGCACCACGAGCAGCGTGGCCACGAACACCGCAATCGACAAGGCACCCCACACAAGCTGCTGACGTGCGAACGACGTGTTGCTGGCGAGGTCGAGCCGGCGGATCATCGCGAGTCCGAGACCGTTGAGGGCCACCACGGCGGGCAGGATGACGGGGTCGGCGTACGGTGCGACGATGCGGACCACCACGTGGCAGACGACCGCGAGGACGACCAGACCGCCGCCGTACTCGAGGATGTCGGTGGGAATGGTGCTGTCGCGACCGAGTCCGACTAAAGCGTAGGCACCGACGCCGATGGCGAGCGCCAGCACCAGCAAGAAGAGTTCGGCGCCGCGCCGCTTGCGGGGGACGAAGGCATGCACGAGCCGGCTCGGGGCTGTCAGGGCGGTCATCATGACGTTACCTTTGCGGGCGTGGCGCCGGCGCACTCTGCCACCGACGGGCCTCCGTCGGAGCTGGTTCCACCTATCGTCTGACTGGTTGTGTCGGAGGTTTCGGACCGGGTGGTGCTCGACTTCGTGGCGTCCTCGGACCGCGTCGAGGTGGTGCGGGAAGGACTCGAGGAGCGGCTCGGTGCCTGGTCGCGAGTCGTCGAGCGGGTGCCGATCTGTCCGCCGCTCTGCGACTCCGCACGCGGGGTCGTGTTGGTCGAGGCGCTCGACGTCGGGCGGGGCGCCTTGCTGGTCTGGGTGGCGCATGCGCGCGCCATCGACTTGAGCGCCCCGACGATCTTGCGGGCATCGTCGAGGTCATCGGCGGCGAGTCCGTCCAGCACTTCGCTGCGCCGGAAGGTGGGGAGCTCGTCGAGGGACAGGTCGGGGGTCTCGTAGACGCTGTGGAGTGTGACACCGGGCAGGTTGGCCTGGACCCCGCGATAGATCGTGACTCTCCCTTCGTAGGCCGCGACGTAGTACTGCTTCTGGGTCCAGCCGTATCCGGCTGAGGCCAGTACGGCGAACAACACGGCGAGGACGACCAGCACAAGGAGCCCGCGGAGTCGGCGGAGACGGGGTGGCTCGCGCGGCGCGTAACGCAGCGTCTCGGGGTCGTCGTCGGGCTCGAGGACCGTCTCACCGGGCCCGGAGTGGCGGTGCGTCCAGCTGCGAAGGCGACCCCGTGAGCCGCGCGGGTGCTCAGCGGCGGCACCGACGACGATCGGGCCGGCGTCGGTAGGTGGCTCGTCGACCACGTCGGCGACCACCACGGTGATGTTGTCGTTGCTGTTCGACTCCAAGGCGAGCTGGATGAGCTCGGCGGCCACCGCCTCCGCGGTGCCGATGGACAGCACACGCTCGAGCCGTTCATGGTCGACAAAGCCGGAGAGGCCGTCGCTGCAGAGGAGGAGCCGGTCACCGGCCTCGACGTCATACACGGTCAGGTCGGGATCGTTGTCGTGACGGCCGTCGAGCACCTTGAGCAGCAGCGAGCGGTGGGAGTGGACAGCCGCCTCCTCTTCGCTGATGCGCCCTTCGTCGATCAGGCTCTGCACCCAGGAGTGGTCCTTGCTGATCCGCAGCAGCTCTCCGTTGCGCCATAGGTATCCTCGCGAGTCACCGAGGTGCACGACCCCGATGCGGCTACCGTCGAAGAGCGCGGCGGTGACCGTGGTGCCCATGCCCTCGGTGGCGGCATCCTCCTCGATCAGCTCCGCCAGTCGGTCGTTCGCCCGGTGCACGGCACCGGCCAGCGCCTCAAGCATGTCGTCGGGGACGTCGTGGTCCAGCCGCTGCATCGTCTGGATCGCCACCGAGGAGGCGAGGTCCCCGTGGGGTGCGCCGCCCATCCCGTCGGCAACCATCACCAAGTGCGGGCCGGCGTATCCCGAGTCGTCGTTCTTCCTGCGTCGACCGATGTCGGAGATGGCGCTGAAGCGCAAGGAGAGGGCCATCTGCTACTTCTTCAGCTCGGCGATCGTCTTCCCGACGCGAACCTGAACACCGATCGAGACCATCACCGGCGTAGTGATGCGCTGGCTGCCGATGTAGGTGCCGTTGGTGGAACCAAGATCCTCGACGTACCAGTCGTCCCCGTGGGCGACGAAGCGGGCGTGCCGCGTGGACACATAGTCGTCGTCCAGCCGGATGGTGGCGTCGGCTCCCCGGCCCAGCAGGATCGGGCCACCGTCCAGCGGCACGCTGGCACCGGCATTCGCCCCTTGGCTGAGCACGAGCTGGGTCGGAGCGCCTCGACGCCTTTTGGCTGGCTTGGAGGAACGAGACGACTTGGCGTCGCTGCTGCCAGAGGTCCGGTCGGAATCGACGCGCTCACCAAACAGGTCGGACTTGATCACCGAGACCGAGGAGAGCACGAACAACCAGAGCAGGGCGAGGAACCCGATCTTTATCAGCGTCAGGGTCAGCTCGGACATCGCTCACCCCCTCCCGGGACGCTGGTGGGGATCGTTCGGCTGGGGCTGGTGGACAGTTTTGAAGGGTGGCGGCTGTCGCTTCTTGGGGCGCCCCCAGCGCGAGGACGAACGCGGTGGAGGCGGTTGCTGAACCGCCTGGGGTTGCCCATCCGGCGAAGGGCGCGGACCCGCTTGCGGCCATGGCGCGCCCGGCGACTGGGCGCGTTGCGCAGACTGCGGCGCCGACCGCGACTGCGGCTCTGGGACCGCCGGCGGTCCGGAAGCCGGCGGGGGACAGGAGACAATGATGCGGGTAGCCCCGATCTGCACGACCGCGCCGTCGCCCAGCGGCGAGTTCTGGACCCGGTGGCCGTTCACGGTGGTGCCGTTGGTGGAGCCGAGGTCGAACAGGCTGATCCTGGGACCGCCAGGGCCCTGCTGAACGCGGAACTCGACGTGGCGGCGGGAGACACCGGCGTCGTTGACACGCAGGTCGGCGTTGGTGCCGCGGCCAATCACCAGGCCGGGGGGCGTGAGCGGGTGACGGACCCCGTTGATCTCGAGAAAGATTGGCGCCCGGGAGATCGCCGTGTCGGACAGGCTCTGTCCAGCCGCCGGAGTCACGGCCGCGGACGCCTCGCTACGGACGCGGAACCTGCCTGTCGTCAAGTCATCGGCGCGGGTGAAGTTGAGCCTGACCGGGCCGGCAAACAAGTAGTGCTGCTCGGTGGCGTGCTCGTGCAACATCGCGGCCAGCTCTCGCGAGAGCGCCTCGCCATACGTCGACAGCCGGTCGAAGTCCGCGCCGGACAGGTCGATCTGGAAGTTGTTGGGGGCAATGCGGCGGTTCCGGCTCAAAATCTGCGCGGAGTTGTCCACCTCACGCTGGAGCGCGGCGGCGATCTCCATCGGCTGGACGGCGCTGCGGAAGGCGCGTGCGAAGGCACCGGTTACCATGTGTTCGAGCCGCTGCTCGAAACGGTTCAGCGCACCCACCCGTCGCCTCCTTCCGTGCCTGTCCTGCACCCGTCCAGCATTGAGCGCCGGCAGAGCCGCGCGATGCCTGTCGCGCTCGATCGTAGCCGGAACGAGGGCTCGACAGACCATCGACGTCGGACTCGCCGACGTGAGCGGCACGGCTGCTGCGTGCTAGCCTTTGGCCTCGCCGTGGCGGGATCAGACCAGGTCAATGAGCTGGTCCAGACCGCGGCGCTGCGCGCGGGTGGCGGAATAGGCAGACGCGCACGGTTCAGGTCCGTGTGCCCGAAAGGGCGTGGGGGTTCAACTCCCCCCTCGCGCACCACCGAAGCCCCAGGTCTGATCTGGGGCTTCGTCCATTTCCGGGCGTAGCCTGATCGACTGGGGCCGGTCGCTGAAGACGAAGGCCAACTACCACGGCCTGATCCACGGGGTCTTCGCCTACGCCGTGAAGCGCGGCTACCTCGTCGCAAACCCGGCGATCGGCACGGCACCCAAGCAGTCCCGGGTGAAGCAGTCCAGGCCGGAGCTGTGGTTCCTCACCGAGCGAGAGCTGGAGACTGCCGTGCGGCTCGCGGGAGCCCACGGCGATCTGCTGAGTGTGACGGTCGGCACCGGCCTGCGGTTCGGCGAGGTCAGCGCCCTCTGGGTGACCGACGTCGACCTCGACCACCGCACCATCCGGGTCACCAAGGCGTGGAAGCGCAACGGCGAGGACGACGCCACCGACACCCCGGGTTGGCTCGCCAAGCAGCTACAGGCCAAGCACACGATGCGCGGCCACCACCTCGGCAATCCCAAGACTCCGAAGTCGCGGCGCACCATCACGATGTCACCCGCAGTCGCCCCGGTGCTGCGGCAGCAGATCTTGAGCAAGCAGCCCGAAGATTTCGTCTTTACCAGCCGTACGGGCCTGCCGCTGCACAACGGCGACTTCTACACCCACGTCTGGCGCAAGCTGATGAAGGCGCTGGCGGCCGAGGGGATCGCGCCGTTCCGGTTCCACGATCTCCGCCATACCCACGTGGCCTGGCTGGTCGCCGGCGGTGCGCCGCTGCCGCACATCCAGGCGCGGCTGGGCCACGAGTCGATCACCACCACGATCGACACGTACGGCCACTTGCTGCCCGCAGGCGACGAGCTGATCTCGGGGATCATCGACACCGCTCTTACGGGCGGCATCATCCGGCCGAAGGCTGGTTCCTAAAGTGTTGCGCTCGCGTCCTCTATGCAACACACTGGTGGTGCGGCGATGATCTTCGACCGGATCGAGTGGGACGAACACAACCTCGACCACGCGACCAGGAGGCTCACCGCGGCAGAGATCGAGCAGGCGATCTGGAACGCGGATCGGATGATCCCTCATCGGGAGCACGCCGACCGCGGACTGTTTCGCTCGGTGACCGACGGCGGGAAGTCTGTCCTCGTCATCGTCGAAATCCTGCACAACGGCGTACGACCGATCACCGGATGGGAGGCATGGTGATGGCGAAGAAGACTCAGGCGGAGCTCGCGGACTACTACAACGAGACCCAAGACCTGTCGCGGTTCGGCGAGGAGAACGCCGTGCCCGTCACGGTGAAGCGGTCGGTGACGCTCTCGGTCCGGTTTTCCGATGAGGAGATCGCGGAACTGCGGGCCCGTTCCGAGGAGGCCGGCGTCAAGGTCACCTCGTTCATCCGCGCGGCTGCGCTGGAGGCAACTAGTCCCGTGGACCGAGTCGCTCTCGGCGAGCTTGCCCGTGACCTGGAGCAGCGGGCTCATCTGGTCACCGAGTTCGTGACTCGGGGCGCGTAACTCATCCAGGGCCAACGGTAGGCCACTCTTCGGAACGCCTCGACCCACGAAGACGTCACCACCACTGATCTGTCGCCGCTCAACGCTCAGAAGCGAGTCGTCCAGGCACTAAGCGCAAGACGAGCCATGCGTCCGCCTAAGCGATAGCGCGCCACGCGTATGGTCGCGCGTTTGGGGAATGGGCATTCGCGGCTACTTAAGACTTCTCTTACGGCTGCGGCCCGGCCAGGCTGTTGGCGAGGTGCTCGGTGGGACGCTCTCTATCGCGGCTGCCCAGCCTTTCGGTTGTGGCTCTTTATCGGACTGCGCTCGGTCCAATGACCGGATAAGCGAAGCGTTCAAGACCGCTCTCGCTCGAGGCTTGGTCCACGCACCACACCACCAGTTGCTTGAAGACGAATTGCGCCACCTCGAAACCCGCCACGGGAAAGTCGGCCACCCAACCCGCGGACCAGTACAAACCGACGACGTGGCCGTTGCCTTGATGAACGCCGTCGACCACCTCCTCAGCGACCAGAACGGACACGACATCTTCCAAGCTCTAGGCGAAGGTGGCGTCACCGGCAGTCAATCCCACTCCTACAACCCCTACGACCACCACAATCCCTACTCTGACGTCGTCGGCGCAGTTGATCAGCGGCCCCACAGCCAGGGCGTTCCGCGGGTACCGACCGAACGCTGCTCGCGGAGGCTGGGGTTGGAGGGGTATCACGGGTAACAAACAATCACAAGGGGTCAAAAGAGGCCAAACAGTGCCAAAAGGGGCAGTCAGCCGACGTGACCGTTCCTTCCAGATGCGGCTTCGTCTGCTTCCACAAGCCGGGCAGCTTCCGGACAACACGCAGGTCACAGGGCCGCCGCGAAATTTTCCGCACGTCCTACGGGGGCGAGGCCCGCGACGCCACCGTCCGGGTGTCCTCGAGTCAGCGCCGAGGCGGTGGTCCGGCGCCGGGGAGCAAGTATGGCTCACTGCGGTCCGGAGGACGAAACGGGAAACCACGTTGGTGCGCCCGTGACAGTCCGGAGTACCGCGAGCAAACTGGTGGTGGCCATCGGCGCGGTTCCGAGGGAGGACGATATGCGCGGAGTCGCCGGAGAGATGAGTGCGCGCTCGCGTCAGGTCGCCCCGCTTGCGACGGCCCTGGCGGGGCGACGCGACGAGCAGAAACGGCTGCGGACCGCACTGGATGATGCGGCCGCAGGCATCCCGTGTGCGTTCTTGATCCACGGGGAGGCCGGCGTGGGCAAGACGAGACTGGTCCGCCAAGTCTGCGACGATGCGCGCGAGCGAGGCTTCACGGTGTTGTGGGGACGGTGTGTCCGGCTGAGCGCTACCGAGGCGAGCTACCACCCGCTGCTCCGGGCGCTCCACGACTGGGCTGCAGACGCAGACGCGGCCGAGCGCGCCAGGGTCCTCGGTTCTGCTGCCACCGTGGAGGAATTCGCGCGCGGGTCGATCGAGGGCCCGCGTGACGGCAGTGGGCTCTTCGATGCCCTCGACGCCGTCATCGCTGCGATTGCCGGTGGAGGGCCGACCATCCTGGTCGTCGACGACCTGCAGTGGGCCGACCTGGCGTCACGCGACGCGCTCGCCTACCTGGTGGCCGGATTTCACCGGCAGAGTCTTGCGCTGCTCGTGACCTACCGGGACGAGGACCTGGTCGCCGCCCACTCCCTGCACGGGTGGCTGGCCGACGCCCGGCGGCTTCCGGCCGTCGTCGAGCTCGTACTCGCGCGCCTCGACCAGCAAGAGGTGCAGCAGCAGCTTCGCGAGCTCCTGGGTCGCGACCCGGCACCCGCCCTGCTGGACGACGTCGTCCGTCGGGCCCAGGGCAATCCCTATCTCACGGAGCTGTTGGTCCAGGACCTCTCCCCGGACGCCGAGCAGCTGACCGACCGGGTGTCCGCCGCCCTGTCCGACGCACTGCTCGCGCGCTGGCACCGGCTGTCGACGCAGGCCCGCGAAGTGCTGCGCATCCTTGCGGTCGGAGGTCGGCCGGTCACGAGCACGCGCCTCGCCGATGTCGCGAACATGCGAGACATCGATCGAGCCACGACCGCCGCTGCGCTCCAGGACGCGACCGACCACGGCATCGTGATCGACCTGGGTCAGGACATGCACTGGTTCCGGCACCCGTTGCTCGCCGAGCTGCTGTACGCGACGTACTCCAGGGCCGAAGCCGCGCCGATCCACGGTGTCTGGGCACATGAGCTGTCGCTCGAGCCCTGCGTGGGCGTCGAGGAGCTGCAGCGCCAGAGCGACCTCGCGCTCCACCACGAACGGCATGGGGAGCTTCGCGAGAGTCTCGGGGCGTCCCTGCGCGCCGCAGACCTCGCCGAGG
>JACCVZ010000308.1 GCA_013697905.1 Nocardioidaceae bacterium | reverse complement strand
GGCCGGGCCCGGCCGCCGAGGTGACGCTGTGACAGCGCCTCAGCACGAGCGACCAAGGCGTCGTCGTCGGGGTGTCGTCGCCGCTCGGCCCGACCGATCCGGTCCACCATCGTTGTGACCCACTCCTCCTCCTCGGCACGGCTGAGGTGAGCCGGGATGAGGACGACGATGGTGTCGCCGTCGCGGTACGCCGACACGGTGCGCTTGCGCCGTCGGGAGCGACGTACGTCAACCGGGGGCGAGACCTGAGGGGCGGGCACGGCTCCAACCTATGCGGAGTGCCGCGACCGATCCGCACGTATCCACGGCCGAAATTCTCTGCCTGATTCTTGTCCACAGTGCGGGGAGAGAATCGGGGCAGGTGAAGGCGCTTGTCGATGGCGACCCGCCTTCTTTTTACACAGTGGCGAGCCGAGTTATCCACGGCCTGTCCACAGGCGTGTCGACCGCACCCACATCCTGTCCACAAGTTTATCCACAGGAGTGGATAGTGGGTCGTTGACGCTGTCGGGCCGGTAGCTCTAGCGTCAGTCCATCGATGAGGCCCCCGGGGCAAGGGAGGCGTTGGCAAGGGGAAGGCGAACGCCGATCGCGCTCCGGGGGCCTTATTGTTTCGCTCCGTCCGGTCACCTAGATCCAGCGGGCCAGGCCGATCAGCTCCCGCAGCGATCGGTCGATGCTGACTGGGGTCGTGCCGCGGCTGAACCATCGGACGTCGAGCGACTCGTCGCTGATCACCGGAGACGTGCCGTCGGGCGCAACGGCGACGTAGCGCACGTCGAGGTGGTGGGAGGGGCGCAGGGGCCCACACTCCACCTCGTGGGTGCTGAGCTGCACCGGGCTGCCGCTCACCAGCCGCAGCGCACCGATGCCGGACTCCTCCACGGCCTCGCGCAGGGCCGCGTCCGCAAGGCTGGTGTCGGTGGGGTCGCAGTGGCCGCCGAACTGCACCCAGATCTGGTAACGCCGGTGCAGGTTGAGCATCACGTGCTGCCGGTCGGTGCTCACGACGAGGCAGCTGGCCGTGAGGTGGTCCGGGTGACACTCGCGCAACACACCGTCGGGATGCTCGGCGAGGTGGTGGAGGTACGTCGCTTGCAGCTTGCGTTGGCCGTCGTTTGGTGGGTGCCACTGGGTGAGGACCCGCACCGCGTCGGCGTGCACGCTCACGCCGGGCCGGGCCCGGTCTCCGGCCGGGGTCGGTCGTCGTCGCCGTCATCGGGTTGATTTGGCTCGGCGTCGTATGGTGCGGGCGGGTCGTGTGGTGCGGGCGGGTCGGCGCCTTCGCTCAGCATGGCCGATAAGGCGGCGTCGAACTCGGGGGAGTCGACATCGAGGTTGTCTGCCTCCTGGGTGCGCTGAGCGAAACCGAGTGGGTCGTCGAGGTCGTCCGACGTCGGCAACAGCTGCGGGTGAGCCCAGACAGAGTCGCGGGCCTTCGCGTTTTCCGCGGCGCGCAAGGCGCCCCAGAGCGCCGAGGCGTCCCGGAGGCGGCGCGGTCGAAGCTCCAACCCCACCAGAGCGGCGAACGTCGACTCGGCGGGACCGCCGGCTGCACGGCGTCGGCGTACGGCCTCGCGCAGCTGTGCCGCCTGCGGCATCGCCTGGGCAGTTGACTGTCCGACCACCTCGTCGACCCAACCCTCGATCAGCGCGAGCGCGGTCTCGAGTCGGGTGAGTGCGGCTTGCTGAGCGGGCGTGGGTTCGACGTCGAACAACCCGCCGGTGAGCGCCTCCTGCATGGCTTCCATGTTGGTCGGGTCAAGCTGGGCGATGCTGTTCTCGATCTTCGCGGTGTCGATGGTGATGCCGCGGCCGTACTCCTCGATCGCGGAGAAAAGGTAGTCCTTGAGCCAGGGTGCGCTGCTGAAGAGCCGCTGGTGGGCGCACTCGCGCAGCACGAGGTAGAGCAGTACGTCGTCGTCTTCGACGCCGAGACCCGCGCCGAACTCGGCTGCGTTTGAGATCACGATGGCAGGGGTGTGGTCGTCGCCGACGGGGATGCCGATGTCGGTCGCGGACACCACCTCGTGGGCCAGTCCACCGACGGCTTGGCCGATCTGCTGGCTGAACAACGCACTGCCGATCTGGTTCAGCATGCCCATCATCGGCCCGGCCATGGCCTTGGCCTCGGCCGGAAGAGCCCCGGCCATCGCGGTCACGACACTCTCTGCCACCGGCTCGACCAACCGTTCCCAGGCGGGCATGGCGGTCTCGACCCAGTCAGCCCGGCTCCACGAGACAACGGTGCTGCTGCTCGCCGGGAACTCGGTGGCCTGGTCCAGCCAGTGCTCGGCGAGACGGGCGGCGTCACGGACGCGACCGAGGTCAGCGGCGTCGGGAGAGCGGTCGGGCTGCTGCGCGACGACCTGACGGGCCAGGTCGCGGACGTACTCCCAGTTGACTGCCCCCTCATGCGGCGCGAACATCCGCTGAAGCTGTCCGAACATGGCCTGCAGTCCACCGGCGTCACCGCCGCCCAGGCCACCGAAGAGCTGCTCGAACGGCGTACCGGAGAACGGGTTGGGCTGACTCGGACGCTGGTCGTCGTCGTTGTCGGACGGGCCGTCGGGAGGGTGTTCTGCCATACCTCCAACTTAACGCGCGGGCTCACCGCTACGAAGGCTGGCTATGACGCTTTCGGTGAATGCCGTGGGCTGCGGTGCGATCCGTGGCCGCAAGCCCAGAATCTCTGGCTAGAGTCGGCTGCGTGCCCGACGCGAGCGACAAGATCGCCCTGCTCGACATCCGTGCCACCGATCTGGACATCGGGTCGGTGTACGACGCCGTGCGCGACGAGGAGGCTGGAGGAATCGCGATCTTCGTCGGAACCGTGCGCCGTCACGACAACGGTCTGGGCGTCGAAGGGCTCGGCTACACGGCGCATCCCACGGCGGCTGGCGCCTTGCGTGAGGTCGCAGCGGAGGTGGCGACCGACGAGTCAGTGCTCAGGGTCGCAGCGGCCCACCGCACCGGGGACCTGAAGGTGGGAGATATCGCCGTCGTGGTCGCGGTCTCTTCCGCGCACCGGGGCGATGCTCTGATGTCGTGTCGGCGCCTCATCGACGAGCTCAAGGGGAGGGTGCCGATCTGGAAACACCAGATCTTCGCGGACGGCACCGACGAATGGGTAGGCACGCCGTAGCGCTGTACCGACGTACCGACGAGAGCGTCGTACGCTGACGACCAGGCGATCCGGCGCCACAAGGCAGGAGAGGCGGGACAGCGCGATGGAGGTTCTGTGGTGGCTGGTGCCGCCGTTGGTCGCGACGTTCCTGGCGATGCTGTGGGCTGGTTGGCTTGGGCGCCAGCGCGACGACGACGGGCGCGACGACTCAGACGCGGCGCTGGCCAAGATGGCCGTTGCGCTGTCGCGGCCGGCACCTCATCGGTCCACGTTGCATTCGCCGCCGGCGGCGACCACGGAGCCGAGCCACGGTGTCGCCGTACGTCGGACGCCGCGTCGCCCCGCGTCATCTGGGCCCACGACGCGGTGAGATCATCGCGCCTATGACTCGTCGGACCGCCTCCCTGCTGCTGGCGGGCATGTTGCTGGTCTCGATGGTCGGGGTGTCGGTGATGGCGCCGATGCCCTTCGTCGTCCAGTCTCCCGGCCTCACCGAGAACACCCTGGGCAGCCACAATGGCAAGCGAGTCATCATCGTCCGGGGCACCAAGACCTACCCGACGTCCGGGCGCCTCGACCTCACCACTGTGTCGGTCACCTCCCCGGGCTATCAGCCCCGGCTCGCCGAGGTGTTGGCCGCCTGGGTGTCAAGCGAACAGATCGTGCTGCCTCGCGACGTCGTCTACGCTCCCGAGAAATCTGTCCAAGACGTCGAGCAGGAGAACCAGGTCGAGATGGTGAGCTCCCAGGACGCCGCCGTTTCGGCCGGGCTCGTGCAGGCCGGTGTTCAACCGTTCGTGGTGAAGGTGGCGGAGGTGATAGACGGGAGCCCGGCGCAAGGGATCCTCGACAAGGGCGACCTGATCCGGTCGATCGACGACACCGACGTCGGCTCGCCGCAGGAGCTGATCGATGCGGTCGGCATCGTCGCGCCAGGTACGACGGTGACGCTGCAGATCGAGCGTGACGGCAAACCGAAGACGGTGCGGCTGACCACGGAGCCGAACCCGGATTCGCCCGAAACCGCACGCATCGGGGTCGCCCCCGCTGCGGACCCTGTTTTCGACCCCCCGATCGCGGTCCGGATCGACCTCGGCCAGCAGGTCGGCGGCCCCAGCGCCGGACTGATCTTCTCCGTCGCCATCTACGACCTGCTGACGCCAGGTGAGCTCCTCGGCGGCCGGTACGT
>JACCVZ010000283.1 GCA_013697905.1 Nocardioidaceae bacterium | reverse complement strand
CTTCCCGATGACACGGTGGTGCATGCCGGGCATGGCGACTCGACCACGATCGGTGTCGAAGCCGCCGCCCTGGGCCGCTGACGCTCCGCGTGTTCGAGAATGTGCAGACCGACCAGAGCATGCGCTGGACTGGGCGACGCTTCCCGTGCTGCCGGGATTGGTCGCTGCCGGTGGCGCCTTGCTGTTCGGGGTCAACGCGTGGGCGCTCGACGGCGCAGGCGCGTTGTGGCGAGACAGCCTGCCGGTGAGCCCGCAGCTGGTCTTCGTCGCGAGGCTGCGGGTGCTCTGCGAGGTGCTCTTCGTCGCCACTGCTCTGACGCTGGTGGTGGCGGGTGTGCGAGCAGGAGGTCTGCCGACCTCGGCAGAGCTCGCCGCCCTGGTCGCGACCTTGGTGGTGGTTTCGCTGCAGGTCGTGGCCCGGTCGATGCACTGGTCGGTCCGCCGGCCGTTCGCGACGGACCTGGAGTCAGCCCGTGCCACGCCCGCGCCCCCGTTGGTGATGGTGGGGTACTCGGCGTACTTGGCACTGACGTCCACGCTCACCGGCATGATCTTCAGCACGACGGCGCAGGCCGACGGTCCGCAGTGGGCCATCTTGTTCGCGGTGCCCTGCTTGCTCGCCGCCGTCCGGCGGCTGCTCATCACGTCACGGGAGTGGGCGACTCCCGAGGCCCGGAGCCGAGTCATCGCCACCGTCGCTGCCCGCTGACCTTGTTGACCGTGCGGTCGGGAGCTACCGCGGAGTAAGGTCGGGCGCCATGGACTTCGGACTCTCCGCACGTACGCGGGACTACCGCGGACGCGTCATGCAGTTCATCCAGACGGAGATCGAGCCGGTCGAGGTTGGCTACCACCGACAGGTCCGCGAGAGCGACGACCCGTGGCGCCCGTTGCCCATCCTCGCCGAGCTGCAGCGCAAGGCCCGCGCCGCGGGGTTGTGGAACCTTTTCATGCCCGACGAAGAACATGGTGTCGGACTCACCCATCTCGAGTACGCCCCTCTGGTCGAGGAGATGGGTCGCTCGTTTCTGGCTCCGCACGCCTTCAACTGCAACGCACCCGACACCGGCAACATGGAGGTGCTGGCGAACTACGGCACCCCGGCCCAGCAAAAGGAGTGGCTCGAGCCGTTGCTCGCCGGTGAGATCCGTTCCGCCTTCTGCATGACCGAGCCCGACGTCGCCTCTTCTGACGCCACCAACATGGCCGCCACCGCCGACATCGACGGCGACGAGGTGGTGGTCAATGGCCTCAAGTGGTGGAGCACGGGCGTCGGCCACCCGCGTTGTGAGCTCTTAATCTTCATGGGTCTCACCGACCCCGACGCGCACCGTCACGCCCGGCACACGATGGTGCTCGTCCCACGCTCGACCCCGGGGGTGACGGTCGAGCGCACGCTGCCGACCATGGGGCTGTACGACGAACCGTTCGGTCACGGCGAGGTCAGCTTCGACGACGTACGCGTGCCGCTGTCACACGTGGTCGCTGGTCCGGGCCGGGCCTTCGAGATCGCCCAGGGCCGGCTCGGACCCGGACGGGTGCACCACTGCATGCGGCTCGTGGGGCTCGCCGAGCGGGCGCTGGAGCTGGCCCTCGAGCGGGGGACCAGCCGGGTCGCCTTCGGCAAGCCTCTCGTCAACCTGGGCGGCAACCGGGAGCGGATCGCCGACGCCAGGATCGCCATCGAGCAGCTGCGGCTGCTGGTCCTGAAGACCGCCTGGCTGCTCGACACCCAAGGTCTCGCGGGCGCGCTGAGTGAGGTCAGCCAGATCAAGGTCGCGGCGCCACGGGTCGCTCAAGACGTCGTCGACATGGCGATCCAGCTGCACGGCGGGGCCGGCCTTTCGCAGGACTTCCCGCTCGCCGCGTCGTGGGCGTCAGCCCGCTCGCTGCGGCTCGCCGACGGCCCCGACGAGGTGCACCGGGGCGTCATCGCCCGCCTCGAGCTCGAGCCCTACATGAATCGCAGCCCCGACACCTCGACAACGGGCCCGCCATGAGCCAGCGCGGCGTGGCAGCGCGGCGTGGTTGACCTCTCCGAGGCGCGTGGTGTCCGTGCCGAGGACGCGTTCGACGTCGAGGCAGTCGCGGCGTGGCTTCGGCGGCAGTGCCCGGCGCTCACCGGCGTACCGGCGGTACGCCAGTTCGTCGGCGGAGCGTCGAACCTCACCTACGAGCTCGTCTATCCCGACACCCGGCTGATCTTGCGACGTCCCCCCACCGGCACCCGGGCTAAAAGCGCCCACGACATGGGGCGGGAGTTCACCGTCCAGAGCAAGCTCGCGGCGGCCTATCCGTATGTGCCGACGATGGTGGCTCGCTGCGAGGACGAGGCTGTCATCGGCACCGACTTCTACGTGATGGGATGGCTCGACGGCCTGATCCTCCGCAAGGACCCACCCGCGGACTTCGATCTCGACGCGGCCGCGACCCGGCGCCTCTGCCTCGCGGTCGTGGACCGGCTCGTCCAGCTGCACCAGGTG
>JACCVZ010000240.1 GCA_013697905.1 Nocardioidaceae bacterium | reverse complement strand
AGCGAGCACGAGGACCTGCTCGAGATCTTGCTCCCGGTCGGTGACGGGATGCTCCTCGCCCAGAAGCGCTGACCGGCCTGCCTGCCCCGGGTCCACAACAGCGCATCTGCGCCGTCGCTATGGGCTCACCCGCCGGAGGTGGTCAGGGACGGGTGAAGTCGCTGAGGAATCTCAACAACAGCCGCGCTCCGAAGCCGGTCGCCCCTTGGGTGTACTCGAATGCGTCCTTGGGCGAGTCGCCCACGCTGGCGATGTCGAGATGAGCCCACGGGGCTGAACCCGCGAAGTGCTGCAGGTACAGCGCCGCCGTGATCGACCCGGGCGAGCCGGCAGCGTTGGTGGCGTCGGCGAAGGCGTTGTCGAGCAGGTGCTCGTACTCCTCGGTCAAGGGAAGTCGCCAGACTGGCTCGCCGGCCGCCTGCCCGGCCGTGGTGAGTGCATCGGCCAGGCTGTCACGGTTGGCGAACACGGCGCCGAGGCTCAACCCGAGCGCGACCTTGGCGGCGCCGGTGAGGGTGGCGATGTCCACGACCGCGTCGGCGGTGATCTTGTCGGCGGCATACGCAAGTCCGTCGGCGAGCACCAGCCTGCCCTCCGCGTCGGTGTTGCCGACCTCGCTCGTGCGCCCGCCGTAGTGGCGGACCACGTCACCGGGGCGCATGGACGCCGCACCGAAGGCGTTTTCGGCCGAGGCCACCAGGCCGGTGACGGCTACCGGGATTTGAAGTTCTCGCAACGCGCCCATCACGGCGATGACTACGCCCGCACCGGTCATGTCCCGTTTCATCGTCATCATGGCGTCGCGCGGCTTGATCGAGATGCCACCCGAGTCGAACGTGATGCCTTTGCCGACGAGCACGACGCGTGGTGTGCGCCGGCTCGACTTCTCTGGCTCGTAGTCGAGTCGCACGAAGCGGGACTCGTACGCCGACCCGCGTCCGACAGCCAGGATGCCGCCGAAACCGTCGTGGACGAGCCTCGCTTCGTCCCAGACGTCGATATCAAGACCGGCACGGTCGGCAGCCTCAGCGGCCCAGCCGGCGAGGTGAACGGGACCCTTCTCGTTCGACGGTGTCAAAGCGAAGACCCGCGCCCTCCATGACGCGCCGGCCCGAGCGGCCGCCCGGTCAACGGCCGGGGTGAGTCGCAAGCTGTCACGCCTGCCCACGCCGGTCAGGATGATCTTCGCGCTTGCTGCCGTCTTGGCCTCTTCGTCGTCGGAGGTGCGAGAGAAGCCGAAGGCCCCGAGGATCAGCCCCTCGATGAAGGCGTCGGCGCCTGCGTCGTCGGCCTGTCCGGCGATCGACGTGGCAAGCGGGTCGATCTTCTTCGCCACTCGCGCCAGCGCCGCCCCGGCTCGTCGGTGGTCCTGACGAGACTGGCTGCCGAGCCCGACGAGCACGACCGTTCGGAGCGTGTCGTCTCCGAACAGCTCATAGCTGACGGTCTCGCCTCCCGTCCCTTTCGCGGACGCCCGATCGAGAACCGCGAACACGTCGATACCGACCGAGGCCAGCGCGTCTGCCGACGGGGCCGACACGATGTAGTCATCGCCGGTCCGGCTGAAACCCACGGCCACGACGGCGGCGCCGACCCCCAGGAGCGACGACTTGCTCAACACGAAGCTCGGGGGCAGTGGTTGCGAGTCGCGGGCGGACACGCCGAGAACACTAAGACCCCGGACCGAAGATGCACGGTCCGGGGTCTGAGCGCGATTCATAGCGGTCACGTGGTCACGTGGCTGAGGGCCTCCTCGAGCGACTTCGCCTCTTCGGCATTGAGCTCGACCACGAGCCGCCCGCCACCTTCAAGCGGGACACGCATCACCAGACCGCGCCCCTCTTTCGTGACTTCCAGCGGACCGTCGCCCGTCCGCGGCTTCATCGCCGCCATGCGCGCACCTACCCTTCGTCCCTCAAGCGCCGAGACTCCACCCGTCTTGCGGGCCGAGACGCCGGTGGCGCATCGATTGTCGGAAACCATTATCGCATCGCTCGCCCGGTGGTGCGGCAGACTGCACCAGGTGAACGCCCGATCCGCCCTGTTCGACGTCTACGGCGACCACCTCCTCTCTCGGGGGGGGGCAGCCCCGGTCGCTGCGCTGGTGCGGATACTGGCACCTCTGGAGATCGCCGGCCCGGCCGTTCGTACGGCGATCTCCCGGATGGTGCGCCAGCAATGGCTGGTTCCGGTGGTGCTCACCGACGGCCCCGGGTACCGGCTCAGCCCGCGGGCCGAGCTTCGCCTCGCCGACGCTGCCTCGCGCATCTACCGCAGCGGCATCGCTGCCTGGGACGGGCGCTGGCATCTGCTGGTTCTCGACCACGTCCCCACTCGGGCCACGCGTGAGCGGGTCCGGACCGGCCTCGGCTACCTGGGCTACGCGCAGTTACGCGACGACACCTGGATCAGCCCACGCTCCTCGTCCGAGGTGGACGGGCTGCTGTCCAGTGAGGGGGTGCGCGCCCGCCGATTTCGCGCTGACCACGACGGCGACCAGGCGGCGCTGACGTCGACCGCCTGGGACCTGGACGGACTCGCCCTCGCCTACTCCCGGTGGCTCGACGAGGCCGAGACGATCGTGACAGGTTTGCCGGCCGAGCCCAGCGACCGAGACGCCTTCGTGGTCCGGAGCAAGCTGGTGCACGGATGGCGGAAGTTCCTCTTTCGCGATCCCGGGCTGCCCCACGAGGTGCTGCCGCCGCGCTGGCCCGGTCGCGACGCCGCCGCGTTCTTCGACTCGGTTGCGGCGCGCTTGCTCCCCGGCGCCGGCAGGTACGTTGACGCCTGCTTGCGACCCAAGGGAGAGATCCATGGCTGAGCCACTGACATACGACCTCCAGGCACAGGTAGCCACGATCACGCTGGACCGGTCGGCCACCATGAACAGCCTTGACACCACCACCAAAGATGCACTGCTGGATGCCGTACGCCGAGCCGCGGTCGACCTCGACGTCCGCTGCGTCGTGCTGACCGGAAACGGTCGTGCCTTCAGCGTCGGCCAGGACTTGCGCGAGCACATCGAGCTGCTCGGCAGCCGGTCGCAGGAAGAGGTCTGGTCGACCGTCGACAAGCACTACGCCCCGATCGCCCTGACCCTCGCGACCATGGAGAAGCCGGTCATCGCCGCCATCAACGGGGTGGCCGCGGGCGCCGGACTGTCGATTGCGCTGGCCTGCGACCTGCGGATCGCCGCCGACACTGCCGGCTTCAATACGGCGTTCACCGGTGTCGCGCTGTCATGTGACACCGGCGCCTCCTGGACCTTGCCGCGCCTGATCGGCTCCGGCAAGGCGCTCGAGCTGTTGCTGACGCCCCGCACGCTGGATGCGGTTGAGGCGATGCAGCTCGGCATCGTCAACCAGCTGGTGCCGGCGGACGACCTGATGGCGACGGCCCATGGGCTAGCGGCGAGGCTCGCCGCCGGACCCACGCTTGCCTACGCCTGTGTCAAGCAGTCGGTGGCGTACGCCGCCACCCATCCGCTCGACGAGGCGTTGGCGTTCGAGAGCCGGATGATGGCGCGAACAGGCGGCTCAGTCGACCACCACAACGCGGTCACTTCGTTCGTCGCCAAGCAGAAACCCACCTTCGAGGGACGATGACGCTCTTTGACGGGCTGGGCTCAGCGGTCGTCGCTGGTGACTCGGTCAACCTTGATGTGGTAGCGCTGTCCGACCTTGCCGCCGACAACGGCGGCCAGCAGCGTGCCCAACAGCACGGCAGCCAAGGTGATGAGGCCACCCCACGTCGCGGTGTCGGTGGGGATCGGCATCGATGGCACCTGGACCCGCTGCAAGACGTTGTACTGCGACCCGAAGAGCGCGCCGAGCCCCACCACGATCAGTGTCACCAGGAGGCCGATCAACCAGACACCGACGCCCTGCTTGGCGCCGTCGAAACGTGACATCCGACCAGCGACGTACCCGCCGGCGTAGTAGGCGATCATCAAAGTCACGAGGAGCACGATCGCGGTAGCTAGCCCGAACGTCCCGGCCCGTCGCTCGGCGTCTGTCTGGTCGACGTTCAGCGATGCCCCTACTGCGGCCGTGATCGCACCGATGATGCCTGCGAGCAGTACCGTTAACGCGACGGCGACCAGCCAGCCGAAGAAGTCGGCACCGAGATTGAAGCCACCGAACTTCTCCTTCCGCGCCTCCTGCACCCGTCTCCGGTCGTTCTCTTCGGCGCGCTCCGGCTCGTGATGCACATCCGAGGCGCTGGTGCTCCCGCGCTTCTGCCCGCCTTCGGGTTCCTCTGCAGCCTGGTGGTCGGCCTTCACAATGCTCCTCTCATCTGGATGGGCGGGTATCGTCTCGAGCCGGCACCCGGTAGACT
>JACCVZ010000232.1 GCA_013697905.1 Nocardioidaceae bacterium | reverse complement strand
GGCAACAGAGTCCGAAGGGCCGAGCTTCCCGGGCCGAGACCGAGAAGTCCGACGGGAAGGACGGTTGATGGATCCGCTGACCCCGGTGCTCTCCGACAACTGGGACGCCGACCGCGCCTGGACGCTGGCGTCGTACGAGCACCAAGGCGGTTATGGCGCGCTGAAGAAGGCGCTCGCCACGCCTCAGGACGACGTCATCGAGATCGTGAAGGCGTCGGGCCTGCGAGGGCGCGGCGGTGCGGGATTCCCCACCGGGATGAAGTGGGGTTTCATCCCGCAGGGAGACGGCAAGCCGCACTACCTGGTAGTCAACGCCGACGAGTCCGAGCCCGGCACGTGCAAGGACATGCCGTTGATGCTGGCGAGCCCCCACACACTCGTCGAGGGCGTCATCATCTCGTCCTACGCGATCCGGGCGAACGTGGCCTTCATCTACGTGCGCGGTGAGGTGCTGCACGTCGTACGCCGGCTCCAGCGCGCCGTGCAGGAGGCTTACCTCGCTGGTCACCTCGGCTCCGACATCCACGGCACCGGCTACGACCTTGAGCTGGTCGTCCACGCCGGCGCAGGTGCCTACATCTGTGGCGAGGAGACCGCACTGCTCGACTCCCTCGAGGGCCGCCGTGGACAGCCGCGGCTGCGTCCACCGTTCCCAGCGATTGCCGGCCTCTACGCGTCGCCGACAGTGATCAACAACGTCGAGTCGATCGCCTCCGTGCCGTGCATCGTCGCCAACGGCGCAGAGTGGTTCTCAGGGATGGGCACCGAGAAGAGCAAGGGAATGGGCCTGTTCTCACTCTCCGGCCACGTGAACAACCCCGGCCAGTTCGAGGCGCCGCTCGGCATCACCCTTCGTGAGCTGCTCGACCTCGCCGGTGGGGTCCGCGACGGGCACGAGCTGAAGTTCTGGACACCCGGCGGGTCGTCCACGCCGCTGCTGACCGCCGAGCACCTCGACATCCCGCTCGACTTCGAGTCGGTCGGTGCGGCCGGTTCGATGTTGGGCACCCGGGCGCTGCAGATCTTCGACGAGACGACGTGTGTGGTCCGGGCGGTGCTGCGCTGGACCGAGTTCTACAAGCACGAGTCGTGCGGCAAGTGCACCCCCTGCCGTGAGGGCACGTGGTGGCTCGTCCAGACGATCCAGCGGCTGGAGGACGGCGCGGGAACCGAGGCCGACCTGGAGACACTGCTCGACCTCTGCGACAACATCCTGGGGCGGGCGTTCTGTGCGCTCGGTGACGGGGCGACGTCGCCGATCACGTCGTCGATCCAGTATTTCCGAGACGAGTACCTGGAGCACCTTCGCCGGGGCGGCTGCCCTTTCGACCGGCACGCCGCGACGCTCTTCGAGAGTTCAGCCGCCACCGCAGGAGCTTCGGCATGACCGTCGACCAGGCCACTGAGAACGCCGTGGAGGAGAAGACCGTCACGCTGACCGTCGACGACATCGAGGTCACCGTTGCCGAGGGCACGTTGGTGATCCGGGCGGCCGAACGGGTCGGCGTGCAGATCCCGCGCTTCTGCGACCACCCGCTGCTCGACCCGGTGGGCGCCTGCCGCCAGTGCCTTGTTGACGTCCCCGACGCCGGCAACGGTCGTCCGCTGCCCAAGCCGCAGGCCTCCTGCACCTTGCAGGTCGCTCCGGGGATGGTGGTGCGTACGCAGCACACCAGCCCGGTCGCCGACAAGGCCCAGCAGGGCAACATGGAGTTCCTGCTCATCAACCACCCGCTCGACTGCCCGGTCTGCGACAAGGGCGGTGAGTGCCCGCTGCAGAACCAGGCAATGTCCAACGGGCGCGGTGAGTCCCGCTTCATCGAGACCAAGCTCACCTTCACCAAGCCGATCAACATCTCCGCCCAGGTGCTGCTCGACCGTGAGCGCTGCGTGCTGTGTGCCCGCTGCACAAGGTTCAGCGAGCAGATCGCGGGCGACCCGTTCATCGCCTTGGTCGAGCGCGGACCGCTGCAGCAGGTCGGCATCTACGAGCACCAGCCGTTCGAGTCCTACTTCTCCGGCAACACCATCCAGATCTGCCCTGTCGGTGCGCTCACCTCGGCGGCGTACCGGTTCCGCTCCCGGCCGTTCGACCTGGTCTCGACCCCGTCGGTGTGCGAGCACTGCGCCAGCGGCTGCGCGCTGCGCACCGACCACCGGCGAGACGTCGTCACCCGCCGCCTCGCCGGCAACGACCCGGCCGTCAACGAGGAGTGGAACTGCGACAAGGGCCGGTTCGCCTTCGCCTATGCGAGCGAGGATGACCGGCTGACCCGACCGCTGGTCCGCGATGAGGGGACA
>JACCVZ010000211.1 GCA_013697905.1 Nocardioidaceae bacterium | reverse complement strand
GCCCCGCATGACCAGGTCGTCGGGTTACGGCGAGCTGCGGGACGCCGCTGGCATTGCCTGCATCGACAACCCGGCTGGCGGCATGGGAATTCACTACGTCAACGGCGACCTCGTCGGTGATCCGGCGCTGACCCCGAGCTCACCCGAGGTGCTGGTCTACCAGCCGGCATCCAACGGGAAGCTGCACTTGGTCGCCCTTGAGTACGTCGTCCTCGAGTCGACCTGGCGAGCCGATCACCCCGACCCCGCCGACGTACCACAACTGTTCGGCCAGCCCTTCGAACGCCTGGCCGGCCCTGGCGAGGTCGAGCCGCAGAACCGCTATGGCCTGCCCGCCTTCTACGAGCTGCACCTGTGGCTCTGGAAGGCAAACCCGAACGGCCTGTCAACGGGGGAATAGTCAAGACCTGTGGATCGGCGTGTCACGCGACTTGCTGATCGCCTCCTGATTCGTCGGGTCGTTCGACGAGTTTGCCCTTCTCGAACTGGGCGCCGGCGCGGACCAGCGCTACGAGGTGCGGCGCGTTCACGGCTCGCCAGCGGGCTTGTGCGGACTCGATGAGCTTGAAGGCCATCGCGACCCCGGCGGCTCTGGAGCCTGGTCCCTTGGTGACCCGCTGCCGCAACCTGACGGTGGCGAAGGTCGACTCGATGGGGTTGGTCGTGCGTAAGTGGATCCAGTGCTCGGCGGGGTAGTCATAGAACGCCAGCAGCACGTCAAGGTTGTCGGTGATCTTCGCGGTGGCCTTGGGCCACTTGGCGCCGTAGAAGTCGGCGAAAGCTGCGGCTGCCTTGACGGCGTGCTCACGGTCCTCGGCGCTGTAGATCTCCGCGAGCGCGGCCTTCGCGCCCGGGTGCGCGGACTTGGGCAGCGCGGAGAGAACATTGCCTGCGACGTGGAACCAGCAACGCTGTTCCTTGGTCTCGGGGAACACCTCGCGCAGCGCCTTCCAGAACCCCAGCGCGCCGTCACCAACGGCGAGGATCGGGGCCCGCATCCCGCGTCGCTTGCAGTCGCGGAGCAGGTCGGCCCACGACTCCGAGGACTCCCGGAACCCGTCGCCCAAGGCGACGAGCTCCTTGGTCCCGTCGGCGCGGACACCGATGATCACCAGCAGGCACACCTTGTCCTGCTCAAGGCGGACCTTGAGGTGGATCCCGTCGACCCAGCAGTACACGTAGTCGGTGTTCATCAGCGGGCGCTTGTTGAAGGCGTCGGCGTCGTCTTGCCACTGCGTCGTGAGTCGGGTGACCGTCGAGGCCGACAGGCCCGCAGCGGAGCCGAGGAACTGCTCTAACGCCGGCACGAAGTCGCCCGAGGACAGGCCGTGCAGGTAGAGCAGCGGGAGCACCTCGGCGACCTGCCGCGACTTCCTCGCCCACGCCGGCAGAATCGCCGACGAGAACCGCCGACGCTCACCGGTCTCCTCGTCGATGCGTTTGTCGTTGACCCGCGGCGCCCGCACCGGCACTGCTCCCGCGGCCGTGGCGACCTCCCGTGCCTGCCGGTGGCCGTTACGGACCACCAGCCGGTGGCCGGCCTCGTCGACGGCGTCGGCATGGACGTCGATGTAGGCGGCGACCTCGGCCTGCAACGCCGCGGCGAGCATCGCTCTCGCGCCGTCGCGGACAAGCTCGTCCAGCAGCGACGCGCCCACCGCGGCCGGGGCGTGCTCGGTGGACGGGACCTCCTCGTGGACTACCTTGAGCACAGGCGTACCTTCCCGAACCGGCGCGCCAACGCCGGGCCTGATCAGAGAACTATGGACTCCAGATCTTCCTCGGGAAGGTGCGCTCCTTCACGTCACCGGGCCGAGGGCCATCCACAGGTTCTGATCATTGCTCCGGCTTTCGCAACTTTACCCACTACCGGCTACGCATCCTGCTCGCCGCCAACGGCACACGGACCTACCGCCGAGCGCCCAACCATGCATAGATCCGAAGAGCCGGCATGGGGGTGCGGGGGAGGGAAGGATGGATGCAGCGAGATGCCTTTGTCAGAGCGACCTCGACGCCCGACAAACTACCTGGACGACTGCTGACGAGTCCCGTCAGCAAGGCGCCGGCAACGCCAACACTGAGCATGAAACGAGATGGAGCATGAGGGGAGCAAAGCGGTCGCAAACGCTTCTAAACACCGCGCGGTATGCCACACCGCCCCGTCCTCCCGCGCAACCCGCTCCACCTCACTGGCGAGCACGCGCTGGCACACGACAAGCCGAGGGATGCCGATGACAGCCACCGTCACCGTGAACTCCAGGCACGACCCGGCTGGCCACATGGCTTCGGCGTCGACGTCAGCGGTGCGGCCGTCGCGGTAGTGGATGGTGTAGCGGCGAGTCGGTCGTAGCAGCGTCTCACCAGCGAGCACGGGTCAGCCAGCCTCACTCTCCCGACCCGCCTCGAGACGCGCGTGTTCACGCTGTCACCGCGACCATCGCACAACATTCGGTCGTTTGTCCTGCATCTCTGCTTGAGTGCAGTTGTGGCTCAGCCGCCGATGAGTTCCTTGAGCGGGTGCGGATCGGTGTCCACCGCTTGCTGGAGGAGCCGGTAGAAGAGCATCCCGCGGGCGCGTGAGTTG
>JACCVZ010000191.1 GCA_013697905.1 Nocardioidaceae bacterium | reverse complement strand
CCGCCGTGCGGGGATCCGCGGCCGGCCTTGATCTCGGTGTTGATGGCACGAGCAACCTCGTCGCGGGGAAGCAGCTCGGGCGGACGGCGGTTGGTGGTCTTGTCGTCGTACCAGCGGTCGCCCTCCTCCTCGGAGTCGGCCGTCTCGCCCTTGAAGAACTCCGGGATGTAGTCGAACATGAAGCGCTTGCCCTCGGAGTTGCGCAGCACGCCGCCGTCGCCGCGCACCGACTCGGTGACGAGGATGCCCTTCACCGACGGCGGCCACACCATGCCGGTCGGGTGGAACTGCACGAACTCCATGTTGATGAGCGAGGCGCCGGTGCGCAGCCCGAGCGAGTGACCATCGCCGGTGTACTCCCAGGAATTGCTGGTCACCTGGTACGACTTGCCGATGCCCCCGGTCGCGAGCACGACGGTAGGAGCGTGGAACACGATGAAGCGGCCGGACTCGCGCCAGTAGCCGAGCGCGCCGCAGACACGCCCACCCTCGGCTGGCGACGTCTTGAAGACGTCCGTGACCGTGCACTCCATGAACACGTCGATTCCGAGAGCCACGGCGCGCTGCTGCAGGGTGCGAATCATCTCCAGACCGGTGCGGTCACCGACATGGGCGAGCCGGGCGAAACGGTGGCCGCCGAAGTCGCGCTGCGAGATGAGGCCGTCCGGCGTGCGGTCGAACAGCGCCCCCCACTCCTCCAGCTCGAGGACCCGCTCAGGCGCTTCCTGCGCGTGCAGCTGCGCCATCCGCCAGTTGTTGAGCATCTTGCCGCCGCGCATGGTGTCGCGGAAGTGCACCTTCCAGTTGTCCTCGGCGTACGCGTTTCCCATGGCCGCGGCGATACCGCCCTCGGCCATCACCGTGTGCGCCTTGCCGAGCAGCGACTTGCAGACGATGGCGGTCGTGGCACCGGCGTCGTGCGCGGCGATGGCAGCACGCAACCCGGCGCCGCCGGCGCCGATGACGACGACGTCGTAGGAGTGTTCCTCAAAGCCGTGCGGCTCCGAGGGCGAGTCGCTGCTCATCACGTTGCCGGTCATAGGGTGGCGCTCGGGATTCTGCTCGGCGCCCGGGCGCTCGGTGGGTTCAGGAGTGGCGGAGGACATGTCTCAGAAGAACCTCGGGTCGTTGAAGGCGCCGGTGGCCAGCAGGTAGACGTACAGGTCGGCGATCGCCACGGAGAACAGCGACAGCCAGGCGTAGAGGGCGTGGTCGGCGTTGAGCTTGGACACCCAGGTCCACAGCTTGTAGCGCACCGGGTGTTTCGAGAAGTGCCGGAGCCGACCGCCGACGGCGTGCCGGCACGAGTGGCACGACAGCGTGTAGAGCCAGATGAGCACGATGTTGACCAGCAGGATCAGCGTGCCGAGGCCCATGTGGCCCCAGTTCTCGTCCTCGTCGCGGAACGCCAGCACAACGTCGTACGTCAGCACGAGCGAGACCAGCGTCGCGGCGTACCAGAAATAACGGTGGATGTTCTGCAAGATCAGCGGCAACCGGGTCTCCCCGGTGTACGTGCCGTGCGGCTCCGCAACGGCGCAGGCCGGCGGGGACAGCCAAAAGGCACGGTAGTAGGCCTTGCGGTAGTAGTAGCAGGTCATCCGGAAGCCGAGCGGGAAGATCAGCACCAGCAGGGCGGGAGACAGGCCCCACCAGGAGAACGGCTGGCCGAAGTCGGACGAGCCCTCGACACACGAGTCGCTCAGGCAGGGCGAGTAGAACGGGGAGATGTACGGCGCGGCGTAGTAGTCGTCACCGGTGAGCGCCCGCCAGCTCGCGTAGACCACGAACGCAGTGAAGACGATGAACGTCGTGAGCGGAGCAACCCACCAGCGGTCCTGCCGCAGGGTCTTGGCGTCGACGGTGGCGCGACCCTTCCCCGTCACTCCTGTTGACATCCAGCGACTCCTCTGCGGTGCGCGACGGCTTGGGGGCGCCAGCCCTCATGCCCAGCATCTGACCACACGTACTCGTCGTGCGACTCCTCGGGTATGCGTTCGAGCACGTGGCAAGGACGGTCGGGGAGGCTGGTTTGAAGTCTGGCGTGAATTCGACGCCCACGAAAGCGGTGCGTGCGTGACACGCGCCACTGAGCTCAGCCCGACCACTGGGTCGGACTGAGCTCGCGTGGGTTGTCCGGGGTCAGCAGCCGTGGTTGAGCTGGGCGCAGGTGTCCAGGCCCCACTGCAGCGTGTACTTCGTCGTGTCTCCACCGGTGGAGGTGACGGTCACGTCGACGGGGTCGAGCTGTGACGAGTCGTTGTACAGCTTCAGGGTTGGTCGGTCGGTGATGACGTACGCCATCGACCACAGACCGTTCTCGCCGACCACGGCACGCTCGGTGTGCCCGTCGGGGAACGTGTAGGAGATCGCCTGCACCCCGTTGAAGTCCCGTCCCGCGGCAAGGAAGTACGCCGACTCGATCGAGATGTAGTCAGCCGAACCGATGAAGTTCATGCTGACTGCCAGCGTGTCCTTGTCCGGCTGGTAGCTCTCCGACTTCAGGTGAGACGACACCAAGGTGGGCATGTAGCCCCTCCCGCTCTCGGGTCCACCCAGTACGGCCGTCGAGTCGTCGCAGACGACCGAGGCGAGCTTCGTCTCGTACAGGTAGGTGGTACCTGCAGCCGAGTCGCGCTCAGCGGTCACGGTCGCGCCCTGGAGAGCCGGCTCCTGGACCTTGGCGAACTGGGAGACCTCGTCGGCGCAGCTCGTCGCACCGGCCACCTGGGGCGGCTCGGTCAGCGGCACCGTGTTCGTCGGCTGGCTCGGTAGCAGGCTCGGCGTCGGGATCGCGGAGCCGGCCGGGTCTTCCGACGGGGTCGAGGTAACTGACCCTCCGGACGGGCTCGGTGTGGCTGAGCCTCCCGGCGGGGTCGTAGGCGACTGCGTCGTCTCCGACCCTGCGGGTTGCAAGGAGCTGCCCTCCCCGGCTCCGTCGTCGTTGGTCGACGCCACGGCGAACGCGCCGGCGACCACGGTCAGCACCGCCGCGGCGGCCAGGCCGGGCACCAGCCAGCGGTTTCCGGGCCGTTGCTCCTCTGTCTGCGTGGCAGCGCTGAGACGTTGGCGGATCTCTGCCCGGGTAGCGTCCAGCAGCGGCTCGTCGGGTGGTGGGGTGAGTTCGGGCGTGTCAGGCATGGCCGTCCCCGGTTCGTGAGCTGGTTGTGGT
>JACCVZ010000181.1 GCA_013697905.1 Nocardioidaceae bacterium | reverse complement strand
CCGCCGTGGCAGTCGCCATCGCGATGTTGGCGTTCGTGCGTCCTCCGATCGTGAGGCGGCTGCACTCCGGCCCGACCCTGCAACACGGTGGTGCCGCGTTGATTGGCAAGAGCGGCTTGGTGCTGGAACGGGTCACCTCGCACACCGGGCGGGTCAAGCTCAACGGTGAGGTGTGGTCGGCGCGGACCGTCGACGAGAGCACCGTCGTGGAGCCCGGCAACAAGGTCGGCGTCGCCGAGATCGACGGCGCCACCGCCGTCGTCTACCCACTTGGCTAGCCGTCCCGGACCTGTCGGCGGGTGGGCAACTGCCGAGGCCGCCCAAGACAAACGCATCCGATAAAGTCGGTGCTCCGACGAGGCAGGGTCTCGCTCGTCCACTCACCCTCAGGGGGTCAGCGTCATGTGGCTGTTGATCGTGCTCGGCATCATCGTCTTGCTGGCGATCGTTGTGTTGCTCAAGGCGGTGCGGATCGTTCCGCAGGCGCGGGCGGGGATCGTCGAGCGGTTCGGGAAGTACCGCACCACGCTGTCTGCGGGGCTCAACATCGTGACGCCGTTCGTTGACCGGGTCCGCTACATCATCGACCTGCGCGAGCAGGTCGTGTCGTTCCCGCCGCAACCGGTGATCACCGAGGACAACCTTGTGGTGTCCATCGACACCGTCATCTACTTCCAGGTCACCAACCCGGTCGCGGCGACCTACGAGATCGCCAACTACATCCAGGCCATCGAACAGCTCACGATGACGACCCTGCGCAACATCATCGGCGGCATCACGCTGGAGCAGGCACTGACCAGCCGCGACGACATCAACCAGTCGCTGCGCGGCGTGCTCGACGAGGCCACCGGCCGCTGGGGCATCCGCGTCAACCGCGTCGAGCTGAAGGGAATCGACCCGCCGCCGTCGATCAAGGACTCGATGGAGAAGCAGATGCGTGCCGACCGCGACAAGCGCGCGGCCATCCTCACCGCCGAGGGCATGCGACAGTCGCAGATCCTGACCGCCGAAGGGCAGAAGCAGTCGGCTATCCTCACCGCCGAAGGCGACCGCGAGGCGCTGATCCTGCGAGCTCAAGGTGACCGCCAGTCGCGCATCCTGCGTGCGCAAGGTGAGGGCCAGGCGATCCTCACGGTGTTCCAGTCCATCCACGACGGCTCACCCGACCAGGCGCTGCTGGCCTACCAGTATCTGCAGATGCTGCCCAAGATCGCCGAAGGCGACGCCAACAAGGTCTGGATCGTGCCAAGTGAGATCGGCCGGGCCCTCGAAGGGCTCGGGAGCACCATCGGCTCGATCCAAGGCATCCCCACGGACACGTCGGGGCCTCGGAACCGGGTCGACTACGGCGAGCCCGTGGACGCCGCCATGCCGGTGACCGGGAGCTCGGGCGAGACTTCGTTGTCGAGCGCCCATGAGGATGTCGCGGAGGCGATCAAGTCTGCAGAGGCCGCCGCGAGCCCGAGCGTGATGCCGACGCGGGCACCTGCGGCTCCGTCGTGGGGCTCCGAGGAGGCGGGGCAGCACGAGGTGCCGCCGCCCGACCGACCAGCGTCGGGTCAGCCGACCGATGAGCCGCCTCCGACGTCCCCAGGGCCGCCGCAGCAGTGACACTGCTCGACGGAGTCTTCGTCTTTGTCGCCGGGCTGGCAGCCGGCACCATCAACACCATCGTCGGTTCGGGAACGTTAGTGACGTTTCCGACGCTGCTTGCCGTCGGCTACCCGCCGGTGCTGGCGAATGTCTCGAACACGGTCGGGTTGGTGCCGGGGAGCCTGTCGGGCGCGATCGGCTACCGACGCGAGCTCGCGGGACAGCGGGGCCGGCTGCTGCGACTCGGGGTCGCATCACTCCTGGGCGGTATCACCGGCGCGGTTCTGCTGCTGTCTTTGCCCGCGGCGGCGTTCGGCGCGATCGTGCCGGTGCTGATCGGAGTCGGCTGCGTCCTGGTGCTGGCCCAGCCGTGGATCTCCCGACGCGTCCGACCACCCGAGCATGCACCCGCCCACGGGTCCATCGGGGTCTGGGCGCTCGTGTTCCTGGCCGGCGTCTACGGCGGGTACTTCGGGGCCGCTCAAGGCGTGCTGCTGATCGC
>JACCVZ010000167.1 GCA_013697905.1 Nocardioidaceae bacterium | reverse complement strand
CAGATGAACGACGACAGCAACCCGCCGCTGCCCCAGAACGAGACGGCGGTCGCCTATCGGATCGGGCGCCCCCTCATCGCGGTGGCCGCGGCGAACGACTACGTGTCCGGCGGCGTCGTGGTGATGCGGACGTCGGACGGCGGCCGGCACTGGGCCAGCACGCGCATCACCCCGCAGTTCGGGGGCACCGGCGACTTCTGCACCGGCGGCGATCCCGGCGTCGCGTACAGCCGGCGCGACAATGCCTTCTACGTCTCGCAGCTGTGCTTCTTCCGGTCGCTGCCGTACTCCGAGGTCCAGGTCTACAAGTCCGTCGACAACGGCAAGACGTGGACACCTGGGCGGCAGGCAGCCCGCGCCGCCAGCAACTTCGACTATCAGACGGGCTCGGTCGACACGTCGATATTCAACGACAAGGAGCTCATCGCGGTTGACAACACCCCGACCAGCCCGCACTACGGCCGGGTGTACGTCACGTACACCAAGTTCCACATCAGGCGGAGCGGTTTCAGCGACTACTGCCCGATTCAGCTCTCCTACACCGACTCGATACCGACCTTCAACCCGGCGCTGAGCGACTGGTCGCATACGGCCGTGCAGCCGGACGATCCCGGCGGGAACGGCACCGGAGCGTCGGCCAACCAGTTCAGCGATCCCGTGGTCCAGCGCAACGGCGCGCTCGACATCGGGTTCGTGTCCGAGAACTGCAACAACTCCTACGACCCGCACCTGCTGTTCCAGAAGTCGACCGACGGCGGACAGAGCTTCCTGCCGCAGGCGGTCCGGATCGACAAGGCCGGGCAGTACGCGGACTTCAGGAACGCCAGCAGGAACGACGTCCTGCCGCCGACTCATTTCCGCGCCCCGAACACCACCTCGCTCGCTTACAGCACGCGCACCGGGACGCTGCTGTACGTCTACCAGAACAACATCAACCGACCCCGATCCGCGGCCGACATCTCCTACCAGACGTCCTCCGACGGTGGACGGCACTGGTCGAACAGCAAGGTCCTCTCCACCAACGACCTCGGCGAGCCGGCACACAACGACCAGTTCTTCCCGTGGGCGGCCGCAGACCGGTCAGGGCGGTTCTACGTGATCTGGTACGACCGGCGACTCGACCCCCGCAACGTCCGGATCAACACCTGGCAGGCCAAGTCAACGAATGACGCCAGGAGCTTCACCAGCGCCAAGATCAGCACCGAGGACTGGAACCCCAACCAGGGGTTCTTCACGAGTGGTGCGTTCATCGGTGACTACAACGGCTTGGCAGCCAGCAACGCGGCCGTGTACCCGGTCTGGAGCGACGGGCGGAACAACGCGATCGACAGGACGGGGATCGGCGAGACAGATATCTTCACCAACGTCGAGCGCAGGTAGCGCTGACGCAGGCCGCTTCGTCTAGAGCGCACTGAGCACCTCCGCGATCCGTCGTACGACGACGGAGGGCGCGAACCGGGCGGCGGCGCGTTGCAGGTCGGCGGCAACCGCTTCCCGCCGGTCCGGGTGGTCGAGGAAGTAGGTCAGCCGTTCCTCGAGCTGGTCCTCGCCGAGGTCGTACAGGGCGTCGGGGTGGTCGCCGGTGATCTCCGGGTAGCTGCCGAGGCGCGGCAGGATGCAGCAGGTGCCCGTGTGCATCGCCTCGAGCGTCGCGACTCCCAGGCTCTCGTGCGTCGCGGTCGAGACCTGCAGGTCCGCCATCCACAGCGCACGGTAGTACTCGGGCAGCGACAGGTCGTTGCCCAGCAGCACCTGCTGGGGGAAGGCCGCCGCGAGAGCCGCCACCGCCGCGCCCCCTGCCTGCGTCGGCGGGAACCGGCGCGTGAACAGCACCTGCACGTCGGGCCGCCGCAGCACCCGGTGCATCACGCGCACGAACAGGTCGGGGCTCTTGCTGGCCACCGGGCCGTGGTTGTAGACGATTGTCGTCCGCGCCCAGCGCTCGGCAGTGCGGCACGAGTCGATGCGCTCGACGTCCAAGGGCAGGCCGACGACCTCACACTTGGCGTCGAGCGACTTGGCGAGATCGGCGTTGAAGGCCGAGATCGTGCGCCACAGCGTTGCGCGCAGGTAGTCGGAGACGAGGAGGATGCGGTCCAGGA
>JACCVZ010000147.1 GCA_013697905.1 Nocardioidaceae bacterium | reverse complement strand
GACGAAACTGACGCGACGCCGCCGAGCACGCCTCGCTACGATCGACAGGCCAGGTCGCCACGCCGCTTCGGCCGCGACATCACCGCACCGAGGAGTTTGCCGTGCCTGAGCTCACCGTCACCGTCGTCAGCGCGAACGAGCGTGCTGGACGGACCGTGACGACGGGCACCAAAGCATGGGAACTCTTCACGGACGAACCCAGCGTCATCGCGGCGCGGATCGGTGGCCGCCTGCGCGACCTGTCACATGAGCTCGCCGACGGCGACGAGGTCGAGGCCGTGGCCATCGACGCGGCCGACGGCCGTGACATCCTGCGCCACTCGACGGCGCACGTGATGGCTCAGGCCGTGCAGGAGCTGCACCCCGGCGCCAAGCTTGGAATCGGTCCACCCATCACCGACGGTTTCTACTACGACTTCGACGTGGAGGAGCCGTTCAAGCCGGCCGACCTGGACGCGATCGAGTCGCGCATGCGCAAGATCATCAAGGAGGGCCAGAAGTTCGACCGGCGGGTCGTCTCCGAAGAGGGTGCCCGGGGTGAGCTCGCGAGCGAGCCCTACAAGCTGGAGCTGATCGAGCTGAAGGGGCCACAGGCGGCCGCAGCGGCCGAGGGAGCCGACGTCGAGGTCGGTGGGGGAGAACTCACGATCTACGACAACCTGAAGCGCGACGGTTCAGTGGTCTGGAAGGACCTATGCCAAGGTCCGCACCTGCCCACCACCAAGCGAATCCCGGCTTTCACACTGATGCGCTCGGCGGCGGCGTACTGGCGCGGCGACGAGAAGAACCGACAGCTCCAGCGCATCTACGGCACGGCCTGGGAAAGCAAGGAGGCGCTCGCCGCGCACCTTGAGAGGCTTGAGGAGGCAACCCGTCGCGACCACCGCCGGGTGGGCGCGGACCTTGACCTGTTCAGCTTCCCTGACGAGATCGGCTCCGGACTGGCGGTCTTCCACCCCAAGGGCGGGGCGCTGCGCAGGGCGATGGAGGACTACTCGCGTCGGCGGCTTGCCGAGCGCGGTTACGAGTTCGTCTACAGCCCCCACATCACCAAGGCGTCGCTGTTCGAGACCAGCGGACACCTCGACTGGTACGCCGAGGGCATGTACCCGCCGATGCACATGGACGAGGAGCGCGACGAGCAGGGCGACGTCAAGAAGCCCGGACAGGACTACTACCTGAAGCCGATGAACTGCCCGTTCCACTGTCTGATCTTCAGGTCGCGGGGCAGGTCGTACCGAGAGCTGCCGCTGCGGTTGTTCGAGTTCGGCTCCGTCTACCGTTACGAGAAGTCCGGGGTGGTGCACGGCCTCACCCGGGTCCGCGGCATGACTCAGGACGACGCACACCTCTTCACCACCCGTGAGCAGCTCGAGGTCGAGCTCGAGCGCGTGCTCGTCTTCGTGCTCGACCTCCTGAAGGACTACGGTCTCGATGACTTCTATCTCGAGCTGTCAACCAAAGACCCGGTGAAGTATGTCGGGTCCGACGAGCTGTGGGACGAGGCGACCTCGATCCTCGACCGGGTGGGTCGACAATCCGGCCTCGAGCTGGTGCCGGATCCCGGCGGTGCCGCGTTCTACGGACCGAAGATTTCTGTGCAAGCCCGGGATGCCATCGGTCGCACCTGGCAGATGTCGACGATCCAGCTCGACTTCAACGAGCCGGAGCTGTTCGGTCTGGAATACGCCGCCGCCGACGGGTCGCGGCAACGCCCGGTGATGATCCACCAAGCACTGTTCGGATCGGTCGAGAGGTTCATCGCGGTGCTCACCGAGCACTACGCCGGCGCGTTCCCGCCGTGGCTCGCGCCGGTCCAGGTGACCGCCATCCCGATCGCCGAGCGTCATGACGACTACCTCAACGAGCTGGCGGCGAACCTCCGCGCCGAAGGGATCAGGGTCGAGGTCGACCGCTCCGACGAGCGCATGCAGAAGAAGATCCGCAACGCCCAACTGCAAAGGATCCCGTTCATGCTCATCGCCGGAGACCGTGACGTGGAGGAGCGAGCGGTGTCGTTCCGCTACCGCAGCGGCGAGCAGGACAACGGTGTACCCGTTCGCGACGCCATCGCGCGCATCGTCGAAGCGGTCAGCAGCCGCATCCAGGTATGAATCAGCCGGATCAGCTGTCAGACGGGCCGCCCCTGCTCCAACAGCAGTCCGGCGCAGGAGCACCGGACCCGTTTCTGCGCCTGTGGACACCGCACCGGATGGCCTACATTCTCGGCGAGAACAAGCCGGTGTCCGAGACGGACGACGCATGCCCTTTCTGCTCGATCCCCTCGATGTCCGACGCGGACGGCCTGATCGTGAGGCGCGGCGAGCACGCCTACGCCGTCTTGAACCTCTACCCCTACAACCCTGGCCACCTGATGGTCTGCCCTTATCGCCACGTCGCCGACTACACCGAGCTGACCGATGGCGAGGTCGCTGAGGTTGCTGCGCTCACCAGGCAGGCGATGGTGGCGGTCCGTGAGGCGTCGCGGGCCCATGGGTTCAACATCGGCATGAACCAGGGGCCGGTCGCGGGCGCAGGCATCGCAGCGCATCTGCACCAGCACGTCGTGCCACGCTGGGGCGGCGACACCAACTTCATGCCGGTGGTGGGGCAGACGAAAGTGCTGCCTCAGCTGCTGCGTGACACGCGCTTGCTGCTGGCGGACGCGTGGCCGAGGACCTGACTACCCTCACGTCAGCTTCGACACAACCTCCGTGGCCAAGGCCTTTTCCTCGGGCGTCGTCGGGATGTCGCTGCCTGAGAAGCCGGCGGCCGGCACCACGTTGATGCGGAAGACGCGGGGCGCCGCGATCACGACGAGGTCGCCGGCGGCCTCGTTGTCGGAGTACGCCGTGAGGCCGTCGGCACCCGAGACACCCCCGACTTCGGCGTACTGGTCGTTGTTCGTCACGATGGCCTGCCACCGTTCGAGGGTCGCCCGTTGCGTCGTCAAGCTAACGATGAGCGACCCCGGTTGCGCGCCCCACGAGCATTCGACAGCGTCGCCGAGATCGATCTCTTGCATCAGTGTCACCGGCCGTCCGATGGTCTGCTCGACGACGGAAGGCGACACCACCGCGCAGCGGCGAAGCTCGCTTGGCTCGGCAAGCACCGGGTTGACTGGAAGTCTGCGAATGGCGAGCTGAGACAGCCCCAGCAGCTGCCGTCGCTCGATCGGTCGAACCAGCGAGACGTCGGTCCGCACGGAGATGACGGAGCCGCGCACAAACGAGTGGATCGACTGCTGGTTACCTTCGGTGCGTAGGACCGAGGGGTAGCGCGCCCGACGCAACACCAGCG
>JACCVZ010000129.1 GCA_013697905.1 Nocardioidaceae bacterium | reverse complement strand
AGACACGCCCCCCACGTCCGCGGGCGACTGATAGGTTCGTATCACCAGCCAGAGATGAGTTTCGCGGCCAGCGACCCGGGTTCGGGCCCCTGGCCAACGAGGAGGTTCCATGCCGTTCTGCACTGACTGTGGCCAGCAGAACGCTGACGAGGCGCGGTTCTGCTCGCAGTGCGGCACCCGCCTGGTGAGCAAGGACGCGGCTCCCGCTACTGAGCAGGAGCCGGTCGCCGTCCCCACCGACAGCACCGCGACGATCACCTTCGGCGTCCCTACCGTCGACACCTCCGACCGCAAGCTGAGCGCGGTGGACGCGGCGGCGGTCGACGCACTGCCCCAGGGACACGCCCTGCTGGTCGTGCAGCGCGGACCCAGTGCCGGCAGCCGGTTCCTGCTGGACACCGACCTCGTCGGGGCTGGGCGCCATCCCGACAGCGAGATCTTCCTCGACGACGTGACCGTGTCGCGCCGGCACGCGGAGTTCCGTCGCAACGGCAGCAACTTCTCGGTCAGCGACGTGGGCAGCCTCAACGGGACCTACGTCAACCGTGACCGCATCGACTCGGTGGAGCTGAGCGACGGTGACGAGGTCCAGATCGGGAAGTACCGCCTCGTCTACTTCACCAGCGCCGCGGGGTGAGCGCTACGGACCCGGCTGCGTCCACTCGGGGGAGGATGAACATCGGGCAGGTCCTCGACCTCCTCCGTGGTGACTTCCCCGGAGTCACGATCTCCAAGATCCGGTTCCTGGAGGATCAGGGCCTGATCAAGCCCGAGCGCACACCGGCCGGCTACCGCAAGTTCGCCGGCGAGGACGTCGACCGTCTCCGCTACGTCCTGCGCATGCAGCGTGACCACTACCTGCCGCACAAGGTCATCGCGGAGCACCTCGACGCCATCGATCGGGGGCTCGAGCCCCCGGCCATCGATGGTGTCGTCCCCACGGTCCCGAAGGTCGCCCTGAGCGCCGACGGCCTGCCCTCGCCTGCGTCGTTTCGCACCGCGAGCGACGTCCGGCTCTCCCGGCGTGAGCTGATCAAGCTCGCCGAGATCTCCGAGGACCTCCTGGCCCAGCTGGAGGAGTTCGCACTGATCTCGCCCCGGTCCGGCACAGGTCACTACGACACCGACGCCCTCGTCCTTGCCCAGACCGCGCGTCAGCTGGCCGACTTCGGATTCGAGCCGCGGCACCTTCGGGCCTTCAAGACTGCAGCGGACAGAGAGGTCGGCTTGGTCGAGCAGGTCGTGGCACCTCTGCAACGTGGGCGCGACGCCTCGGCGCAGGGGCGCGTCGAGGACGCCGTGAGTGAGATCGCTGCCCTGTCCGTGCGGCTGCACGCCACTTTGGTCAAGACCGGCCTGCGCCGTTCCTGAGGTGTCCCATCGGGTCGGAGTAGGGTCGAGGCGTGCGCGAAGTAGACGTCATCGGAGTCCGGGTGGAGATGCCCTCGAACCAGCCCATCGTGCTGTTGCGCGAGTCCAGCGGTGAGCGCTACCTACCCATCTGGATCGGTGCCGTGGAGGCGACTGCGATCGCTTTCGCCCAGCAGGGGGTGGTCCCGCCGCGACCGTTGACCCACGACCTTCTCAAGGACGTGCTGGAGGCCACGGGTCAGCGGCTGAGCGAGGTCAGGATCACCGACGTCAAGGACGGTGTCTTCTATGCCGAGCTCGTCTTCGAGACCGGGCAGGAGGTCAGCGCGCGGCCCTCGGACTCCATCGCCCTGGCGCTGCGCACAGGCACCAAGATCATGTGCGCAGACGGCGTGCTCGACGAGGCGGGACTGGCCGTGCCGGCCGAGCAGGAGGACGAGGTCGAGGCCTTCCGCGAGTTCCTCGACCAGGTCTCCCCGGAAGACTTCCAGGCCCAGTGACGGATCCTGCGGTCTCACCCTCAGGTCGAGGTTGAGGGTTGCGACACGCCGAGCCGACGATTGACCCGGTCGCTTCCGCGGCCTACGTTGAACTGTCTCTGTTGTAACTCCACCCGTGTGGTTGTCCCTCTGGCCAACCCCTTCCCCCGGAGCTACGCGTACGGAGTAGGACGTGGAGGAACGAGTGAGTGTCAACGAGAACGACCAGGACCGCTTGGCGCAGGCACGCGCGGCTGAAGCAGCCGAGACTGCCGGCGAGCAGGGGCTGCTCTTCACGGACGATGTCTCGACCCTGCCGAGCGACACCGGCTACCGCGGGCCGACCGCATGCAGTGCCGCAGGCATCACCTACCGCCAGCTCGACTACTGGGCGCGCACCGGACTGGTCGAGCCGACCGTCCGCGGTGCCACCGGCTCCGGCTCACAACGGCTCTACTCCTTCCGCGACATCCTGATCCTCAAGGTCGTCAAGCGGCTCCTCGATGCCGGCATCTCGTTGCAGCAGATCCGCATCGCCGTGCTCCACCTGCGCGAGCGGGGCACCGACGACCTGACCCGCGTCACGCTGATGAGCGACGGCGCGTCCGTCTACGAGTGCCGTTCATCCGACGAGGTGATCGACCTGCTCCAAGGCGGACAAGGCGTCTTCGGGATCGCGATCGGCGGCGTCTGGCGCGAGATCGAGGGCTCGCTCGCGCAGCTGCCCAGCGAGCGCGCCAGTGCACCGTCCGACGACCACCCCGGTGACGAGCTCGCTGTCCGCCGCGCCCGCCGGACTGGCTGACAAGTCCGCAACCCCGTTCCTGCGGTGCCGCGGATCGCGGCCCGGCCGCCCTACCGCTGGTAATGTTGGTGGCTGCTGCAACACCGCGCGCGGGAGAGTCCGATGCGATCGGCGCCGAAGGGGCAACCCTCCCCGGAACCTCTCAGGCCGAAGGACCGCGTAGCCGGTTGGCACTCTGAAGTGATCCCACGACAGAGGGGGAGGCACTGCTGCTCGTCAGAAGGAGCCTCTCGTGGCTGACCGTGCCCCGTCGACCGACCTCCCCCCGCTGACTGACCTCACCCTCGCCGACCTCGAGGGGCGGCACCCGTTCTCTGAGCGCCACATCGGACCCGGCGCCGAAGAACAGCAGACGATGCTCCATGTGCTCGGACAACCCGGCCTGGACGCCATGATGAGGGCAACGCTGCCCGGCGACATCGTGGCCGAGAAACCTCTCACGCTGGCGCGGCCGATGGGGGAGTCCGAGGCGCTACAGGCGCTCGCCGAGCTCGCCGGACGCAACGAGCCGTGCGTGCCGATGATCGGACTGGGCTACCACGGCACGATCACACCGGCAGTCATCCGCCGCAACGTGCTCGAGGACCCCTCCTGGTACACCGCCTACACGCCCTACCAGCCCGAGATCTCCCAAGGCCGGCTCGAAGCGCTGCTGAACTTCCAGACGATGGTGTCCGACCTGACAGGCCTGAGCACGTCCGGCGCCTCCCTGCTCGACGAGGCGACCGCCGCCGCAGAAGCCATGACGCTGGTGCGCCGGACCAACCGCACGAACCCATCCACCCGCCTGCTTGTCGACGCCGACGCACTGCCGCAGACGATCAGCGTCATGCAGACACGTGCCCGCGCTCTCGGGCTCGACGTCGTCGTCACCGACTTCGATGTCGACCCGGACTGCGTCTCGATGGAAGACGTTGCCGGCGTGCTCGTGCAGTACCCGGGTGCCAGTGGCCGCGTCTGGGACCCGAGGCGGCTGATCGAGAAGGCACATGAGGCGGGCGGCCTGGCCATCGTGGCGGCGGACCTGTTGGCACTCACACTGCTCGAGGCTCCCGGCGACCTGGGTGCCGACGTGGCCGTCGGGTCGACCCAGCGCTTCGGCGTCCCGCTCTTCTACGGCGGTCCCCACGCCGGTTACCTGGCAGTGCGCAAGGGTCTCGAGCGTCACCTGCCCGGCCGGTTGGTCGGTGTCTCCGTCGACTCGCGCGGTACCCCGGCGTACCGGCTCGCCCTGCAGACCCGCGAGCAGCACATCAGGCGAGACAAGGCGACGTCGAACATCTGCACCGCCCAGGTGCTGCTCGCCGTGGCCGCGTCGATGTACGCCGTGTACCACGGCCCGGTGGGCTTGACGTCGATCGCGTCCCGCACACATCGGTACGCCGAGGTGCTCGCCCAGGCGTTACGCGACCACGACGTCGAGGTTCAGCACCCGCACTTCTTCGACACCGTGCGGGCCGTGGTGCCTGACGCAGCGGCCGTCGTCGGTCGGGCGCGCGCGCTCGGTCTGCACCTCTGGGCCGCCGGGGATCGGCACGTCCAGATCGCGCTGTCTGAGGTGACCACACGCGACCACCTCATCCGGGTGCTGGCTGCTTTCGACATCACCGGTGTCGACCTCGACGACGTCGACGCGTTGGTCCACGACCAGGGACTGGCGGGACTGCGCCGGACGACAGACTTCCTCACGCACCCGGTCTTCAACACCTACCGCTCCGAAACAGATCTGCTGCGCTACCTGCGAAGGCTCTCTGACCGCGACTACGCCCTCGACCGGGGCATGATCCCGCTTGGCTCGTGCACGATGAAGCTGAACGCGGCTGCAGAGATGGAACCGATCAGCTATCCCGGCTTCGCCGACCTGCACCCGTTCGCGCCGGCCGAGGACGCGCGCGGCTACATCGAGCTCGTGGAGGGGCTCGAGCGGTGGCTCGCCGAGGTGACCGGCTACGCCGCCGTGTCGATCCAGCCGAACGCCGGTTCCCAAGGCGAGCTGGCCGGGCTACTGGCGATCCGCGGCTACCACCAGGCCCGAGGGGACGAGCGCCGTGACGTCTGCCTGATCCCGTCGAGCGCGCACGGCACCAACGCCGCCTCGGCGGTGATGGCCGGCATGCGGGTCGTGGTGGTGCAGGCCGGCGCGGACGGTGCGGTGGACCTCGACGACCTCCGGGCCAACTGCCAGACGCACGCCGACGACCTCGCGGCCATCATGGTCACCTACCCGTCGACCCACGGAGCATACGAGCAAGACATCACGGCGGTGTGCCGAATCGTGCACGACCACGGTGGGCAGGTGTACGTCGACGGCGCCAACCTCAACGCGCTGCTCGGCTGGGCCAAGCCGGGCGAGTTCGGCGGCGACGTCTCCCACCTCAACCTGCACAAGACGTTCTGCATCCCGCACGGAGGGGGAGGGCCCGGCGTCGGTCCCGTCGCAGTGGCGGCGCACCTGACGCCCTACCTGCCGAGCCACCCGTTGCACCCCGACCGCCACCGCCGGGACGGTATCGGGCCGGTCAGCGCCGCGCCGTACGGCTCGGCCGGAATCTTGGCCATCTCATGGGCATACATCGCCATGATGGGTGGCGCCGGGCTGACCCGAGCCACGTCCGTCGCGGTGCTGTCGGCCAACTACGTCGCCCACCGGCTTGGTGGCCACTACCCAGTCCTCTACCGCGGCAAGAGCGACCTGGTCGCGCACGAGTGCATCCTCGACCTGCGTCCGCTGACGAAGACGAGCGGCGTCACGGTCGACGATGTTGCCAAGCGGCTCATCGACTACGGCTTTCACGCGCCCACGATGAGCTTTCCGGTGCCTGGCACGTTCATGGTGGAGCCGACCGAGTCCGAGAGTCTGCCGGAGCTCGACCGTTTCTGTGACGCGATGATCGCCATCCGCGATGAGATCCGCGCGATCGAAGACGGAAGCCTCGCCCGGTCCGACAGCCCGCTGGCAGCCGCCCCTCACACCCTGCGCGACTTCACCGGCGACTGGGACCGGGGGTACTCGCGCGAGCAAGGAGCCTTCCCGGCCGGGCTGACGCCCGACAAGTACTGGCCGCCGGTGGGTCGCATCGACCAGGCGTACGGCGACCGCAACCTGGTGTGTGCCTGCCCCGATCCGAGTGCGTTCGCCGACGACCTCTCGTGACCGAGCCGGCCCGGTCCGGTGTTGACCAACGCAGTGCCGGCCAACGCGGTCCTCACCAGCGTTGCCGCCAGATCGTCACGTCGGCGTACGACCGCGGGCGACCACCGAGCATCAGCGCCGCTGTCTTCCACCGTGGCGAGATCGGCTGGCGGGCCGAGTTCGGCGACGCTGGCCGGCAGTACCGCATCGGCTCGATCACCAAGACGTTCACCGCGGTCGCGGTGATGCGGCTCCGCGACCGGGGCGTCGTACGTCTCGACGACCCGATCGGCACCCACCTGCCCGATGCCCCGTACGCCGACCACACGATCGCCCAGCTGCTGACCCACAGCTCCGGCATGACGGCGGAGCCCGCCGGGCCATGGTGGGAGCGCACCCCTGGTCGCGACTGGGGCTATCTCGCCCGAGCCAATGCGACATCGCTCGACGTCTTTGCGGCAGGGGAGCGGCACCACTACTCCAACCTTGGTTACGGCCTGCTCGGCGAGCTGGTGGCCCGGGTCGAGGGCGGCACCTGGTGGGACGTGGTCGAGTCGTCGCTGGTTCGACCGCTGGGGTTGACCGAGACGACATACCTTCCCGGCCCTGATGCAGCCGTCGGGACGTCTCGTGACCCGCGCGACGGGCGGGTGATGCGTGAGCCCGCCTACGATGCGGCGGCGATGGCGCCCGCTGGTCAGCTGTGGAGCACGGTCGACGACCTGGCGCGGTGGGCGGAGTTCCTGGCCGTGGGCCATGACGCGGTGCTGTCGTCGTCGACGCTCGCGCAGATGCGGGTCGCTCGTGCCGCGGACCCACTGACGCAGCACCGCGGGGCCTACGGGCTCGGTTTCAGGCTGCGTTGGCGCCCCGCCTCCACCCTGCTCGGCCACACCGGGTCGATGCCTGGCTTCGTCGCGGCATTGTTCGTC
>JACCVZ010000116.1 GCA_013697905.1 Nocardioidaceae bacterium | reverse complement strand
AGGCGTGTTCGCCGACGCCGGCTTCAGCGAGGTCAACCGACCGACACCGCGACGTGCCGTGATGCGGGTCGACTTCTGATCCCCGCGCATTGCTCGGCTGCTCTGTTCCGCATAAGGAGACGGTGCGGCGCAGCAAGAGTCATCGCTCGACGTGAGCTTGTGACCGGATTCACGAAGGCGCAGGTTAGACCCGTACAGACTCTTCGGCGTAACGTGTCGGGACACGTTCTCCACAAGCGGACGCCCATCCACATCACCTCGCCGGAGATCCCGGCGGCGGAGTCGTTGCTCGACACCGCGGTGCGCGAGAGGGAGCTGGCATGGCCACCGATACCGCGACGACCGCGGATTCCTCGGCTTCCCCGACCTACCGTTCGACCCACGCCAAGCTCGCTGCGTGGGTCGATGAGGTTGCGGCGCTGACACAGCCCGACTCCGTGCACTGGTGCGACGGCTCGAAGCAGGAGTCGGACCGTCTCTGTGGGGAGCTGGTCGCGGCCGGTACCTTCGTCAAGCTCGACGACGCCGCCAAGCCCGATTCCTACTCGGCGCGCACCGATCCCAGTGACGTCGCCCGCGTCGAGGACAGCACCTTCATCTGCAGCCGCGAGGAATCCGACGCCGGCCCGACCAACAACTGGATGGACCCCGACTCGATGAAGGGGATCCTGACCGGGCTGTATCGCGGCTGCATGCGCGGCCGCACGATGTATGTGATCCCGTTCGTCATGGGACACCTCGACTCCGACAACCCCATGTTCGGCGTCGAGATCACCGACTCCGCCTACGTCGCGGTCTCCATGCGCGTCATGGCGCGGATGGGCCGCACCGTGCTTGACCGCATCGAGGAGCTCGAGGCCGACTTCGACCCCTGCCTGCACTCGGTAGGCGCCCCGCTCGCCCCCGGGCAGGAGGACGTCCCCTGGCCGTGCAGCGACACCAAGTACATCTCCCACTTCCCCGAGGAGCGGGCGATCTGGTCGTACGGCTCCGGATACGGCGGCAACTCGCTGCTGGGCAAGAAGTGCTACGCGCTGCGCATCGCTTCGGTGATGGCGCGCGACGAGGGCTGGATGGCCGAACACATGCTGATCCTCAAGCTCACGTCGCCGCAGGACCGGCCCTACTACGTGGCCGCCGCCTTCCCGAGCGCCTGCGGCAAGACCAACCTGGCGATGCTCCAGCCGTCGATCCCCGGCTGGACCGTCGAGACGGTCGGTGACGACATCTGCTGGATGCGGTTCGGTGAGGACGGTCGGCTCTACGCGATCAACCCCGAGGCCGGCTTCTTCGGCGTCGCGCCCGGCACCGGCGAGGACACCAACGCCAACGCCGTGAAGACCTTCTACGGCAACAGCATCTTCACCAACGTCGCGCTGACCGACGACGGCGACGTGTGGTGGGAGGGCCTGACCGACGAGCCCCCGGCGCACCTCACCGACTGGAAGGGCAACTCCTGGACGCCCGCGTCCGAGACGCCCGCCGCGCACCCCAACGCCCGCTTCACCACGCCGGCCGGTCAGTGCCCCACCATCGCGCCGGAGTGGGAGGACCCCAAGGGCGTCCCGATCAGCGCCATCTTGTTCGGCGGGCGCCGGGCCACCGCCGTACCGCTGGTGACCGAGTCCTTCGACTGGACTCATGGCGTCTTCATGGGCATGACCGTGTCGTCGGAGACGACCGCTGCTGCCGCCGGCGCCATCGGCCAGCTGCGTCGCGACCCGTTCGCGATGCTGCCGTTCTGCGGCTACAACATGGGCGACTACGCCGGCCACTGGCTCGACATCGCCGACGCCACGACCGCCGACAAGCTGCCGCGGATCTTCGCCGTCAACTGGTTCCGCAAGGACGAGAACGGCAAGTGGCTGTGGCCCGGTTTCGGTGAGAACGCCCGCGTCCTCAAGTGGATCGTCGACCGCCTCGAAGGTCGCGTCGAGGGCGTCGAGACGCCGATCGGCCGGGTGCCGGCCGCGGGCGAGCTCGACCTCGACGGCCTTGACGTCGACGCCCGCGACCTTGAGCTCCTGCTCGAGGTCAACCCGGAGATCTGGAAGCAGGAGGCCGCCCTGATCCCCGAGTACTTCGCCCAGTTCGGCGACCACCTCCCGCAGCCGCTGGCCGACCAGCACGCGCAGCTCGTGGAGCGACTCAACGCCTGAACGGCCCGCACGGCACACTCAAGGGGTGAAGGCAGACTCGGCGCCTCTAGTGCGTGGTCGGTATGCGCAGGCCGCGCGGTTCTACGACGTGCTGTCCCTCGAGCGCCCGGTGTACCGACCTGGCCGGCTGCTGGGCGTCGAGCTGCTCGGACTGCGGGCTGGCGACACGGTCCTGGACGTCGGTTGTGGAACAGGTTTGAACCTGCCGCTCTTGCGGGCCGCCGTGGGCGAGCAGGGCACGGTGGTTGGCCTCGACCTCAGCCCGCAGATGCTCTCGCGGGCCCGACGACGGGTGCGGGTGGCCGGCTGGGACAACGTCCACCTGCACTGTGGTGACGCCAGTACGACGGCGCTCGACCACCTGCTGCC
>JACCVZ010000068.1 GCA_013697905.1 Nocardioidaceae bacterium | reverse complement strand
GACACTTGGCTGCGCCGAGGCACTCGCGGTGACTGACGGACACCTGTTGCCAGACTCGGTCGACGTGGGACGGGGCGCTGTCCTTGTCCCCGAAGCCGCCCCGGGTGGACTCTTCCTCGGCCCACTCGCGCAGCTTGAGGACTTCCGCACCGAGGGTGCCGACGGGCAGCTCGACGAGAGCGCCCTGGTCGTCGGGGACGCCGTCGCGGATTCGGTGCAGGCAGGCATAGTTGCTGCGACCCTTGAGAACGGCGTACTTGGGCCGCTCGCCCAGCATGTCGGCCGTCGCCTCCAGCAGCGCGGGGATGTCTTTCTCGACCAGCTGGTGCTGCAACGCGAGGGTCGCCGTCGCGACGACGACCCGCTGGTGGTGCAGAACCGCGGGCACGAGGTAGCCGAGAGACTTGCCGGTGCCGGTGCCGGCCTGCACCAGCAGATGCTCCCTCCTTGCCATCGCCGTGTCGACCGCGCGCACCATCTCGCCCTGGCCGGGCCGATCCTCACCACCGAGCTTGCCGACCGCCGCGTGCAGGACGTCCTCGACGGACGGGCGGGTGGGGGTGGCAGGCGAGTCGGGCACCGACCGAGGCTATCCGAGCCAGCCGCGACGGCGTACCGCCTCTCCACAGCCCGGCTTGCCACCCAAACTCTGCGACTCAGCGCTCACGCACTGCCGAGAGCTTCAGCGACAGAACAGCGCTGCGATTTCAGCAGCCGTCTCGGTCGGCGAAGGTGCACAGCTTCGGCAGGAATCCCCTCAGCGTCTTCGCCTCGGTGGCGGAGGACCGCTCGGCGGCGCCCGGCTCACCCCAGTCGGACTCACCGGAGTCCATTGTGAGGAAGACAGCGTTGCCAACCCTGGCAAGTGTGAAGTACTCCCCGCCCAGACGGGCAGTCTCGTTGCCATTCTGGTCGTACATCCGATACCAGTTCCAGGCCTGAAAGGCTTGATCCGGCGCGTCCTGGCCAGCCTCCACGGCATCGCCGTCGCTATCCTTCGCTTCCCAGAAGTACTCGTAGACGTCGCCATTCTCAGCCTCGTCGCGTTGCTCGGCACAGTCGGCGAGAGCCTGCCGCATGTCGGCTAGAGCGACCTCCGCATCCGCGGCGCTCTCGAACACAGCGATCTGCTCGGCCCAGGTGGCCTCAGGCTCACTTGTCGACACCTCACGCCAATCGGTCCGCCGCCGGTCCGAGGGGTAACCCTGTTGATCCAGACAGGGCAAGAGCCGCCAGCCGCTGGATTCGTCAGCGTCCCAAACGTGCTCGTGAGGCAACACGAACGCAGCCGGGAGCGTCGTGATCCAGCCACCGCGCGGGCTCTTGTCGGGCAAGGAAGTGGGTGCGGATTCTGTCGGGTTGGCGCTCTCTGGGGAAGTGGTGGCTGCTGTGGTCGTCGACGTCGAGGGATCTGCGGGGGCCACTGCGCGACCTTCCCCGTCGACGGTAACCCCCCAAGCGCCTAGCACCACTCCCACAGTCGCGAGGGACGCGGCCACTACCGTGGTGGCGCGGCGTCGGTCAGCGCGCCGCCGGAGCTCCGCGGCCGGCAACAGCCGAGCCCGCGGGGTCACTTCGGCCGCGAGGCGCTCCAGCTTCTCGTTCAGGCCGTCGCGGTCAGGCATGGTGGGCCTCCCCGAGGCTGGTGCCGTCGATGATCGCAACGGTGTCGCTGTGGATGATCTCGGCGAGCGCTGCTCGCCCCCGGGACAGGCGCGCCTTGACCGTCCCCACCGGGCTTGTGGTCTCGTGGGCCACTTCCTCGACGGAGAGATCGCACAGGTGGTGCAGGACGATCGCGCGTCGCTGCTCGGGGTTGATCTGGCGTAACGCAGCCATCAGCTCCAGATGATCGTCGCCTGGGGGCGCCACACTGGGGTCGGGGCAGCGTCGCTCGTGGGCGCGCAGCACAGACTTCGCCTGCCGCTACCTGCTGATGCCGGTGCGCCAGGCCGTTGACGTATCCACGCCTCCGGGTTGCGCTCGGAGTCGAACGAGTGGCGGTGCAACCAGGCCTTGACGAAGGCCTCCTGCACGCAGTCCTGCGCCTCGACGACGCTGCCCAGCATGGCGGCCAGCTGGCCGACGAGTCGCGCGGCTGACGCGCCGTAGAACTCGTCGAACTGATCGGCGTTCACGCGTTACCCTTCCCCGGAGCGGTCTCTCCCTGTCTACGCCTGACGGTAGCCGCGTGGTTGCGCCGGCAGCCGCGAAGTTTGGTCAGGGACACTCGCAGGCACCGGTGTTCGGGGGTGGTGCCGCGCGCCGTTGCGCTCACAGCAATGCTCAGCTGGGCCGTCCGGCGCGGCTTGTCGGTTGGCTCAGAAGAGCTCGTCCCACAGAGTCATCAGCAGCGGCAACGAGAAGGCCAACAGCAG
>JACCVZ010000044.1 GCA_013697905.1 Nocardioidaceae bacterium | reverse complement strand
GGCGACGTCGTGGGCAACCCGACGCTGTATGACGCCATCCAGAAGGCCAAGAAATCCTCGGTCCCGAACGACAACATCGACCGTGCCGTCAAGCGTGGGTCCGGCGTGGAGGCAGGCGGCGCCGACTGGCAGACGATTATGTACGAGGGGTATGCGCCCGGAGGAGTGGCGCTGCTCGTCGAGTGTCTCACCGACAACCGCAACCGTGCCGCTGGCGAGGTGCGGACCGCGATGACGCGGAACGGGGGCACGATGGCCGACGCCGGGTCGGTGTCCTACATGTTCAACCGCAAGGGGGTCGTCGTCGTGCCCAAGTCACAGCAGCCCAAGCATGTCGGTGAGGATGAGGTCCTCGGCGCCGTTCTCGATGCCGGTGCGGAGGAGGTCAACGACATCGGGGAGTCGTTCGAGGTGATCTCTGAGCCGACCGACCTGGTGGCCGTCCGGACCGCGTTGCAGGAGGGCGGCCTGGACTACGAGTCTGCAGAGGCGTCGTTCGTCCCGACGATCACAGTCGGGGTCGACAGGGACGGTGCAGGCAAGGTCTTCCGGCTGATCGAGGCGCTCGAGGACTCCGACGACGTGCAGAACGTGTTCGGCAACTACGACATCCCCGACGAGGTCCTCGCGCAGCTCGTCGACTAGTCATCCGGCCGTTCGCGACGGTCGAGGAGGTGGGCGCGTCGTGGCGGGTTCTGACGGTCGCTGCGATTACGCTGGCTCCAGTCGAACACGTGTTCGTCCCGCGGTCGGGCGACCCGGGGCCGGGAGCAGGCAAGAGGAGCGACGTGCGCGTACTCGGGATCGATCCCGGTCTCACCAGATGTGGCCTCGGCGTCGTCGACGGCGACACCGGCAGACCGCTCAGTGCGGTGGCGGTAGGGGTGGTTCGCACCGAGGCGTCGGCGGAGCTGGGCGACCGGCTGGTCGCCATCGAGGACGAGATATGCCGCTGGATCGACACCCACCATCCCGACGCAGTGGCGGTCGAGCGCGTCTTCTCGCAGTACAACGTCAAGACGGTAATGGGGACCGCCCAAGCTGCCGGCCTCGCGATCGCCGCCGCCGCGCGGCGCGGCATCCCTGTCGCCCTCCACACTCCCAGCGAGGTGAAGGCCGCCGTCACCGGCAGCGGGCGCGCCGAGAAGGCCCAGGTGATCGCCATGGTGACCCGGCTGCTCAATCTCACGGAGCGCCCCGCGACAGCCGACGCCGCCGACGCTCTGGCACTGGCGATGTGTCACATCTGGCGCGGTGCCTCGCAGCGTCGGCTCGAGGCGGCCGTTGCCGCCCGGCGGGCGGAGGCGACGCGGTGATCGCGTTCGTACGCGGTCCGGTGGCGGCCCTTCATCCCGACTGCGCGGTGGTCGAGGTTGGCGGGGTCGGCATCGTGGTGCTGTGCGCCCCGGCCACGCTCGCTGGCCTCCGGGTCGGCGTCGACGCCACCCTGGCCACGTCGCTGGTCGTCCGCGAGGACTCACTGACTCTGTTCGGTTTCGCCGACCACGACGAACGCAGCCTGTTCGAGCTGCTGCAGACCGCGAGCGGGGTGGGTCCCAAGGTCGCCCAGGCCATGCTTGCCGTGCACGGGCCCGACGAGCTGCGTCGTGCGATCATCACCGAGAACCTCACCGCCCTCTGTGCCGTGCCGGGCATCGGCCGCAAGGGCGCCCAGCGGATCGTGCTCGAGCTCAAGGACCGCGTCGGTGCGCCGACGTCAGGGTCGTCGACCAGCTCGATCGCACCACCCACCCACCCTGCCGACCTGTGGCGCGACCAGGTGCGCGCCGGGCTGTTAGGACTGGGCTGGTCCACAAAGGAGGCCGAGATCGCCGTCGAGACCGTCGCACCGTTTGCCGCCGAGTCGGCCGCCGCCGGCAACGCGATGACCGTTGCCGAGCTTCTCCGCGCCGCGCTGCGTTCGTTGTCGAGGGCGTGACGCGCATGTCGACGTACGACGCTGAGGTCCGAGCCCTGGTCGAGGCTGACGCCGCCGGTGACGAGCGCGCCGTCGAGGCAGCGCTCCGACCGACGACGCTCGCCGAGGTGATAGGTCAGGAACGGGTCCGCGAGCAGCTCGGCCTGGTGCTGGCCGCCGCTCGTGGTCGCGGTCGCACCCCCGACCACGTCCTGCTCTCCGGTCCACCCGGCCTGGGCAAGACCACGATGGCGATGATCATCGCTGCCGAGATGGGTGCGCCGCTGCGGATCACCAGTGGCCCGGCCATCCAACACGCCGGAGATCTGGCGGCGATCTTGTCCGGGCTCAGCGAGGGTGACGTGCTCTTTCTCGATGAGATCCATCGGATGTCTCGTCCCGCCGAAGAGATGCTGTACATGGCGATGGAGGACTTCCGGGTCGACGTCATCGTCGGCAAGGGTCCCGGCGCGACGGCGATCCCGCTCGAGATCCCGCTGTTCACGCTCGTCGGCGCGACGACGCGCGCCGGGTTGTTACCCGGCCCGTTGCGGGACCGCTTCGGCTACACCGGGCACCTGGAGTTCTACGAGACCGCGGAGCTCCAGCAGATCGTGGCCAGATCCGCCCAGCTCCTCGACGTGCGGGTCGACGTAGCCGGGGCCGTCGAGATCGCGTCGCGGTCGCGCGGCACCCCGCGCATCGCCAACCGGCTGCTGCGCAGGGTGCGCGACTTCGCTCAGGTACGCGCCGACGGCAACGTCACCCGCTCGCTCGCCAACGACGCGCTGGCGCTCTTCGAGGTTGACGAGCTGGGGCTCGACCGGCTTGATCGCGCCGTGCTCGACGCGCTGTGCCGACGCTTCGGGGGAGGCCCTGTCGGGCTCAGCACGCTGGCAGTGGCGGTCGGCGAGGAGCGAGAGACCGTCGAGGAGGTGGCGGAACCGTTTCTCGTCCGCTCGGGCTACCTGGCCCGCACTCCACGCGGGCGGATCGCCACGCCTGCGGCGTGGCAACACCTCGGCCTCGCGGTCCCCGATCGAGCCGGACTGGCCGGGCAGCCGGGACTGTTTGACGATTGACGGGGCCGGGCATCGGCGAGGTGTCACGAATGAGACACGCTGCGTCGACCGGTTCGGGGTTTCTGCGGTCCTGCAAGTAGACTCCGCAGTTGTCTGTTCGGGGCCGGCGGTTCTCCGCGCTCCCGACATTCCGCGTCATGTCGTCGTGTCGACCGGCCGTATCCGTGTGTGGTCGACGTCAAGGAGTACTCGGTGAGCCAAGACAATCTGGGGGCACTGCTTCCGCTTGTCCTCCTACTGGTCCTTGCCTACTTCCTGATGATCCGGCCGGCACGCCGGCGTTCGCACGAGACGGCGCAGCTGCAGGCGGCGCTCGGTGTCGGCGACGACGTGATGACGACCAGCGGCGTCTTCGGGCGAGTGGTAGAGGTCACTGAGGAGCACGTCGGGCTCGAGGTTGCGACTGGCACCGTCATCAAGATCCATCGTGGGGCGGTCGGCAAGATCTTGACCGACACGCCTGCCACCGACGCCGCGGTCGGCGAGGACGACGACGACCAGGGCTCTACCATCGACTCGTCGGGCGACTCCGTCGTCCAGCCTCACGATGACTCACGCGGACCTGACGACGGAATCCGAGGAACCGGCTGACGTGGCTACCAGGACCTCGCGCCCTGGGCGCACCCTGCTCATCTTCATGCTCGTGGTCGGTGCGATGTTCGTCGCTGCTGCCGCGGTGGGCAACTGGAAGCCAAAACTCGGCCTTGACCTGCAGGGGGGCACCCGCATCACGCTCCAGGCGAAGTCGTCCGAAGGGGGGATCACCCAGGCCAAGCTCGACGAAGCCGTCGGCATCATCAGTAACCGGGTCAACGGCGCCGGCGTCGCTGAGTCGGAGGTGACGACTCAGGGCAAGGACATCATCGTCATCGAGATTCCCGGAAAGGTCGACGAGAATCTGGCACAGACGATCGGCTCAACCGCCCAGCTCCGGTTCCGGCTGGTGGCGGCAAGCCTTCCGCCCGAGGGGACGCCGACCCCGACCCCGACCGCACCGTCACCGTCGACCTCGACCGACACGACCGGCACTCAGTCACCCAGCTCCGAGTCACCCGGCTCCGAGTCGCCCGGGACTCCGGCCCAGTCCGGCCCGAAAGTGAGCGCCGGGACCAAGGAGCCCAGTTCGGCGACGGCTCCGAACAAGAACCGAGTCGGTCCGCCGTACGCCGACGGCCAGGCTGCCCCGGCTCCCACCTCCACCACACCGGCACCGTCGCCGTCCGACTCGACCTCCGCTGATCCGACCGGGACCGACTCGACCCCCACCGCCGTCGCGCCCACAGAGCCGGCACCTACGGAGCCGACGACGGCCGGACCGCCGACCGCGCTGGTGCCGCCCAACCTCGAGCAGATCGACGACCCGTACGCCTGGATCGCTAACCCGCCTCAGGAGTGGCAGCTCAAGCTTGCGCAGTACACCTGCCCGAAGCCGGGGCAGGCAAGCCAGCAGCAGGTCGACCTGCCCAGCCAACCCTTGCTCGCCTGTGATGAGGATGGCCAGCGCTACCTCCTCGGGCCGTCCATGGTCGAGGGCACCGCGGTCAAGTCGGCGTCGGCCGGTATCCCGCAGCAAGGTCTCAACTACGTCGTCAATGTCCAGTTCAACAGCGACGGGGCCAAGCAGTTCGGCGACGTGACGTCCCGGATCGCCAGCCAGCCCAACCCGATCACGGGCGGGCAGCAACAGCTGGCGATCGTGCTCGACGGAGTGGTGCTCTCGGCCCCGAGCAACGACCAGCCCATCACCGGCGGCCGAGCAGAGATCTCCGGCGGTACGGACAACCCGTTCACGCAACAGTCCGCTACCAGCCTGGCGAACTCGCTCAAGTACGGTGCGCTGCCGCTGACGTTCGTGCCGCAGCAAATCTCCGACGAAGGACCCGAGCTCGCAGGCAACCAGCTGCGGGCGGGCATCGTGGCGGGCATCATCGGCCTGCTCCTGGTGGTCGTCTACTGTCTGCTCTACTACCGCGGCCTCGGCTTCGTCGTGGTGGCGTCGCTGATCATCGCGGGCCTGCTGACCTACGCCAGTGTGCTGCTGCTCGGAAAGGCGTACGGTTTCACCCTGACGCTGCCCGGTATCGCCGGCCTGATCGTGGCCGTTGGGATCACTGCCGACTCGTTCATCGTGTACTTTGAACGGCTCCGCGACGAGGTGCGCGACGGACGCACCTTGCGCACGTCGGTGGAGACCGGATGGGTGCGCGCGCGAACGACCATCTTGGCCGCCGACGCAGTGTCAATGCTGGCCGCCGTCGTCCTGTTCATCTTCGCCATCGGTGTGGTCAAGGGCTTCGCGTTCGCGCTCGGCCTCACCACGTTCATCGACGTTTTCGTGGTGTTCTTCTTCACCAAGCCGATGGTGACGTTCCTTTCGCGGACAACCTTCTTCGGTCAAGGTCACAAGTGGTCCGGTCTGGACCGGCAACACCTGGGGATGCCTGCGCTCCCCCGGAAGACCCGCCCCGCCGAAGGTGAGGCCTGATGTCCAAGTTCGGACAGCTCGGGGCGCGGCTCTACCAAGGTGACGTCTCGGTCGACTTCGTCGGTCGCCGCAAGACGTGGTACCTCGTCTCATTGCTCATCGTGCTCATCGCCATTGCGACGCTGCTCCTTCGTGGCCTCAACTTCGGGATCGAGTTCAGGGGCGGAGTCGAGTTCAACGCCCAGATCGCGAACCCGTCGTCGAGTGTCGAGAAGATGACCAACGCGGTTGTCGACACCGAGATCGAGGCCGCCGCCAACCCCGTCGTGGTGGCCTCGGGGACCGACGCGATCAGAATCCAGACCGAGCCGTTGAGCCTGGACCAGACCCGGGTGATCGAGCAGAAGATCCTCGAAGCCGGAGCCACCGAGGCCAACCCGTCCTCGATCGGTCCCACGTGGGGTCAGACGATCGCCAACAAGGCGCTGATCGGGCTCATCGTCTTCGTGATCTTGGTTGTCCTCTTCATCTGGGCCTATTTCCGCGAATGGCGGATGTCCGTGGCCGCCCTCGTAGCGCTCGCACATGACCTGTTGATCACGGTGGGCGTCTATTCGCTGACGGGCTTCGAGGTGACGCCGGCGACGGTGACGGGGTTCCTCACCATCCTCGGCTATTCGCTCTACGACACCGTGGTGGTCTTCGACAAGGTCCGAGAGAACACCCGGGGAATACTGCAGTCGACCCGGCGGACGTATGCCGACAGCGCCAACCTCGCCGTCAACCAGACGTTGGTCAGGTCGATCAACACCTCGATCGCCGCACTTCTGCCGGTGGGTGCCATCTTGTACGTCGGTGCGTTCCAGCTCGGCTCTGGGCCATTGAAGGACCTCGCGTTGGCACTGTTCGTCGGCATGGCGGCCGGTGCGTACTCGTCGATCTTCATCGCCACGCCGCTGCTGGCCCAGCTCAAGGACCGCGACCCGCAGATCCAGGCACAGGCCAAGCGGGTGGCAGCGCGCCGGACGCAGACCAAGCGCGAAGCCGACCGCGTGGTCGCCGCCGAACCCGCCAAGCCTGAGGCCGGTGCGGTTGTCGTGCAGACGGTCCCCCGGCGGGTACCCCAGACGACACCGCGGCCGCTGAGCGGCTCGACAGCCAAGCGTGCCCAGCCGCAGCGCCAGGCGAGGTCCAAGCGCGGGAAACGGTGACCGGGTCCTCCCGGAACCTCGACGTCCTCGTGTCGGGGTTGATTCGAGACGTCCCGGACTTTCCCGAGGCAGGCGTTGTGTTCAAGGACATCTCGCCACTGCTCGCCGACCACGACGGGTTCAGTGCGGTCGTCGAGGCGCTTGCGGCGACCGGTCGTGACGCCAGAGGTGCCCCGGTTGTCGACAAGGTAGCCGGCATCGAAGCCCGTGGCTTCATCCTGGCGGCGCCCGTGGCGCTGGCCCTCGGGGCGGGTTTCGTTGCCGTCCGCAAGGAGGGCAAGCTGCCCGGGCTGACCCACTCCGAGTCGTACTCACTCGAGTACGGCAGCGCGACTCTCCAGATTCACCAGGACGCGCTGACGGCGGGGGAGAGGGTGCTGCTCATCGATGACGTGCTGGCGACCGGTGGTACCGCGGCGGCAACGATCTCGCTGATCGAGCGGTGCGGGGCCCACGTCGAAGCCGTCGTGGTACTCATCGAGCTGGGCTTCCTGCACGGGCGCGACAAGCTGGGCTCGCACCGACTCGTCGCTCTCACCACCGTCTGACCTCGCGCTCGGTGCACGTACCGGACATCGGCTCGCACTAGACTGGAGGTTCACGTACGAGCAGGCAGGAGCAGCGAGTGGCCGACGACGTGCTCGCCGAGACCACCGCAGCGACGGCGGTCCCCGAGAGTGCATCCACGCCCGCTCGGATGCGGACCCGGCTGGCGCGGATCGGCCGGACGCAATCCTCCGACCCGGTGCTTGAGCCGCTCTTCCGGATCGTCAAGAACACTCACCCGAAAGCCGACCTCGCCGCGATCGAGAAGGCCTACCAGGTGGCCGAGAACGCCCACGTCGGTCAGACGCGCCGCAGTGGCGATCCCTACATCACTCACCCGCTTGCGGTGACGTCGATCCTTGCTGAGCTCGGCATGACCGCGCCGACGCTGTGCGCCGCGCTGCTGCACGACACGGTCGAGGACACGCCCTACACGCTTGAGCAGCTGGCCCGCGACTTCGGCGACGAGGTGGCGCTGCTTGTCGACGGCGTGACCAAACTCGACAAGGTCCGCTACGGCGACGCTGCGCAGGCCGAGACCATCCGCAAGATGATCGTGGCGATGAGCAAGGACATCCGCGTCCTCGTCATCAAGCTCGCCGACCGGCTGCACAACATGCGCACGCTGCGGTTCCTCAAGCAGTCCACCCAGGTGCGCATTGCCACCGAGACACTCGAGATTTACGCCCCGCTGGCCCACCGACTCGGCATGAACACCATCAAGTGGGAGCTCGAGGACCTTGCGTTCGCAACGCTGCATCCCAAGGTGTACGACGAGATCGTGCGGCTCGTCGCCGAACGAGCACCGGAGCGCGACGAGTTCTTGGCCACGGTCATCGACCAGGTTCAGGGTGACCTGCGCGCCGCCAAGATCAAAGCGACCGTCACCGGCCGGCCCAAGCACTACTACTCGATCTACCAGAAGATGATCGTGCGCGGCCGCGAGTTCACCGAGATCTACGACCTCGTCGGGATCCGCGTGCTGACCGAGTCGCTGCGCGACTGCTATGCCGCCCTCGGTGTGCTTCATGCACGCTGGAATCCTGTTCCCGGGCGCTTCAAGGACTTCGTGGCGATGCCGAAGTTCAACATGTACCAGTCGCTGCACACGACGGTGATGGGACCGGACGGCAAGCCGGTCGAGCTGCAGATCCGCACGTTCGGCATGCACCGCAGAGCCGACTACGGCGTCGCAGCTCACTGGAAGTACAAGGAAGACAGCAGGGCCGGGCTCGAGACCGACCGGCCGGCGAACAACAGCGATACCACCGGTGACATGACCTGGGTCCGTCAGCTGATGGACTGGCAGCGAGAGACGGAGGACCCTGGGGAGTTCCTCGACTCGCTGCGCTTCGAGATCAACTCGACAGAGGTCTACGTCTTCACTCCTCGGGGCGAGGTCATCGCGCTGCCGACGGACGCGACGCCCATTGACTTCGCCTACTCAATCCACACCGAGGTTGGCCACCGCTGTATCGGCGCTCGGGTCAACGGGCGCCTGGTCCCACTCGAGTCGACGCTGGACAACGGTGATGTCGTCGAGGTGTTCACGTCGAAAGCGCAGAACGCCGGACCGAGCCGCGACTGGTTGTCGTTCGCCAAGAGCACCCGTGCGCGTAACAAGATCAAACAGTTCTTCACCAAGGAGCGTCGCGAGGAGGCGATCGAGCAGGGCAAGGACGCACTCGTCCGACACATGCGTCGTGAAGGACTGCCGCTCCAGCGGATGCTCACGCATGAGACTCTGTCGGTCGTCGCGACCGACCTGCGCCATCACGACGTGACCGCCCTGTATGCAGCGATCGGTGAGGGCAATGCCACCGCGCAGAGTGTCGTACGCCGCATCCTCGCGCTGTTCGGAGACCAGGCAGCCGCCGACGAAGCCGCCGAGACAGTCTCGATCACGAGCGAGCGCGAGCGGCGCAAACAGTCGCCCCGGGGTGACGCGGGAGTGATCGTGAAGGGCACGTCAGACGTCTGGGTCAAGCTGGCCCGCTGCTGCACCCCGGTCCCCGGCGACACGATCGTAGGCTTCGTCACCCGCGGCGACGGGGTATCTGTGCACCGGGTCGACTGCACCAACATGAAGAGCCTGGAAGCCGAGCCCGGCCGGATGGTCGAGGTCGAGTGGGCACCGACAGCCCAGTCGATGTTCCTGGTGGCGATCCAGGTCGAGGCACTCGACCGAGCTCGGCTGCTGAGCGACGTCACCCGGGTGCTCTCCGACGTCCACGTCAACATCTTGTCGGCGTCTGTCGCGACGACACGCAACCGGATAGCCAAGAGCCGCTTCACGTTCGAGATGGCCGACCCGACCCACCTCGGGCACGTCCTCAAAGCCGTTCGCAACGTCGATGGTGTGTTCGACGCCTACCGAGTGACCCAATAGGTTGCCCCGCCACCTTCGGTGTTGACCCGCCACTTTCTGGGTGTTGACCCGCCATGTTGTTGGTGTTGACCCGCCACCAAGAAAATGGCGGGTCAACCCAAAGAACCAGGAACTGGCGGGTCAACCTAAAGAAACTGGCGGGTCAACGGAGTTAGCCGCTGAACTCGGTCAGGGACTTGCGGGCTTGCTCGAGCCACGACTGGCGCGCCTCGATGCCGGCGCGCGCTTCGTCGGCTCTCTTCTGGTCCCCGGCGGCCTCGGCTTTGTCGAGGTCTGCCTGGAGCGATGCGATCGAACCCTCGAGCTGGGAGACCGTGTCGGCGGCTCGGGCCTGTGCCTCGGGGTTGCTCCGCCGCCAACGGTCGTCCTCGGCCCCACGCACGGCCTGCTCGATCCGCTTGAAGCGGGCCTCGAGATCTTTCATCGCCTCGCGCGGAACCTTGCCTGCGGCGTCCCAGCGATCGGCGAGGGTCCGAAAGGTCTCTCGGGCAGCCTTGGCGTCCTCGACCGGGACCAGCTTCTCGGCCTCGACCAGCAGTCTGCGTTTGACCTCGGCGTTGGCGGCGTACTCCTCGTCGAGCTTGGAGCTCTCGGCGCCGCGTGCCCCGAAGAACGTGTCCTGGGCGGCGCGGAAACGCTTCCACAAGGTGTCGTCGACATCCTTGTGGGCGGCGCCGGCGGCCTTCCATTTCTGCATCAGCTCTCGATAGGCGCGCGTAGTCGCGCCCCAGTCGGTCGATGTCGCCAACTCCTCGGCATCGACGACAAGCTTCTCTTTCGACGCTCGCGCGATGTCGCGACGCTCGTGGAGCTCGGCGAAGTGCTGCTTGCGACGGCGCGTGTAGGTCGTACGGGCCGAGGAGAACCGGTGCCACAGCTGGTCATCGGTCTGCTTGTCGATCCTTGGGAGCACCTTCCACTGGTCGAGCAGCTCGCGCATCCGGTTCGCGCCCTGGCGCCAGTCCGAACCCTGCGCGATCTGCTCTGCCTCGGTCGCGATCGTCTCCTTCGCCGTCTTGGACCTGGCAGACTTGGCGGCACGTTCTGCTTTGCGCTTCTCCCGTCGCCGCGCGATCAGTGGCTCGAGCGCATCGAGCCGGGCCGCGAGTCCGTCGAGGTCACCGACCGCCTGCGCCGCGAGCACCGACTCCCGGAGCTTGCGTGTGGTCGCCGTCGCCTCGTCCGGTGGCAGCGAGCCGGCCACGATGCGGCGCTCGAGCAGGTCGACCTCGACGACCAGCCCGTCGTACCGGGCGTGGTAGAACGCCAAGGCGGCCTCGCGGTCGCCCCCCGGCCACTGGCCGACGAGCCGCTCCCCGGCCGCGGTGGTCACGTAGACATTGCCGGCGCCGTCCACCCGTCCGTACGCCTCGGGCGTCGCAGCGGGCTGGGGTGCGACGGGAGCGATCGAAGCCGGTGACGGTGCTGACATCGGCGTCGGGGGGCCCGGACGTGGTGCCGGTGGCGTGGGTGCCGGCGGCGTGCTAGTGGCCGGTGCAGTGTCCTCCGGGACGGTGGCCGGCTGGGGGGCGGGAGTTTCCTCGGGGACGGTGGCCGGCTGGGGGGCGGGAGTTGCGTCGGGGACGGTGGCCGGTTGGGGGCCGGGAATTTCCTCGGGGACGGACTCGCCGTTCTGGTCGATCATCGTGAGCTTTCGGTGGAGTTCGAGGTCGCCTGGGCAGGTTTGGTCGACCGTCGTGGAGACGTGCTGGTCGCTTGCGGTGGGGTCGTCGGCTGACCCGAAGTCTCACCGTCGTTGCTGCTCGGCGTGAGCAGCTCGGTGCTGAACGAGTCGGTCGGGACCACCGGGGTCTGATCCTGCTTCTCCTGGTCGAGGATGTAGAGAACCAGCCAGATCAACCCCGCCGCGACTGCCAGAGCGACGATGACGGAGACGACGACACCAACGCGACGACGGCGCTTGGCATCGACGCGGCGGCGCCCCGACTGTCGCTCCCACTTGGCCCGCGCCAACTGCCGTCGGCGCTGCTTGTTGCTGACCACCCAGACCTCCCGGATACGCCGACGTCGGGGTCGGACCGGTTGCACAGTCTAGGAGCAGGGGTGGATCAGTGAGCCGGCCCATGCCGATCGTGACCATGCTGTGCCCGGTGGGTAGGCTTCCCGGCGTCAGCCACCCAGGAGGAGTCCCGTGCTCATTGCTGCCTTCCCGGCGGGGCCTTGGGGCACGAACTGCTACGTCGTGGCTTCAGCGTCCGGCGAGGAGTGCGTCGTCATCGACCCCGGCAAGGACGCGACCTCAGGCGTTGCCGACGTCGTCCGGCAGCATCGGCTCCGTCCGGCCGCCGTCCTGCTCACCCATGGCCACATCGACCACGTCTGGTGCGTCGTCCCCGTCACCGGCGCCTACGACGCCACGGCATACCTGCACCCCGACGACCGCGGAATGCTCAAGGACCCGGCGAGCGGCGTGTCGCCGGAGTGGGCGCAGCTCCTCCTCGGCAGCGACTACTCGTTTGCCGAGCCCGACGACCTGCAACCGCTCGAGGACGGCGTCAAGCTCGAGCTGGCCGGTGTCGAGTTCACCGTCGACCACGCGCCAGGCCACACACGCGGGTCGGTGACGTTTCGAACCGGCTACGGACATGAAGACGTAGCCGAGGTCATGTTCGCCGGAGACCTTCTCTTCGCCGGCTCGATCGGGCGCACCGACCTCCCCGGCGGCGACCACGCCACGATGCTGCGGAGCCTTGCTGACAAGGTGCTGCCGCTCGACGACCGGGTGGTGGTCCTGCCCGGCCACGGCGAGCAGACCACGATCGGCCGCGAGCGCGCAAGCAACCCCTATCTCGTCGGCCTGCAGGCATCCCCTCGCCCTGCCCGAGGCCTGTGAGCGATGAGCCAGCACAACAAGCCGACCCCTCTCAGCGGCTTCCCGGAACTGCTGCCCGCTCAGCGCAACGCGGAGCTCGCTGTCATCGACCACCTGAGACGATCGTTCGAGCTGCACGGGTTCAGCAGCCTCGAGACCCGGATCGTCGAGCCGCTCGACCGGCTTGCCAAAGGTGGCGAGATAGACAAGGAGATCTACGTCCTGCGCCGGCTACAAGCCGACGACGAGGCGTCAGACTCCGGGCTGGGGTTGCACTTCGACCTGACGGTGCCGTTCGCCCGGTACGTGCAGGAGAACGCCGGCAAGCTCGAGTTCCCTTTCCGCCGCTACCAGATCCAGAAGGCGTGGCGGGGGGAGCGGCCGCAGGAGGGCCGGTTCCGCGAGTTCACCCAGGCCGACGTTGACATCGTCGCCAAGGACGAGCTGCCCTTCCACTACGACGTCGAGGTGGCGCGGGTGATGGCCGAGGCACTAGCCGGACTGCCACTGCCCGCCATGAGCCTGCAGACCAACAGCCGACGACTCATCGAGGGCTTTTATCGCGGCCTCGGTGCTGCGGACCCCCAACGCCTCATCGCGATCACGGACAAGCTCGACAAGGTGCCCGCCGACGCGATCAAGCGGCAGCTGGTCGAAGAGGCCGGCCTCGACGACACACGGGCGCAGCAGTGCCTGCGACTGGCGCAGATTCGTACCCCCGACACGTCCTTCGTCGAACGCGTGCGCTCGCTGGGTGTCGAGCACGAGCTCCTCGACCAGGGCCTCACCGAGCTGGCAGCCGTCCTCGACGGCTGCGCCGGCATCCGTAGTGACGGTTTCCGTGTCGAGGCCAACCTTCGGATCGCCCGTGGCCTCGACTACTACACCGGCACGGTCTTCGAGATCTACATGGAGGGCTACGAGTCGCTCGGGTCCGTCGGTGGTGGAGGGCGCTACGACTCACTGGTGAGCGACGGTGCAACGACCTATCCCGGCGTCGGTATCTCGTTCGGGATCTCCCGCAGCATGGTGCCTCTCCTGCAGCGCGGCGTCCTGACCGGCAGCAGGTCGGTGCCGTCGGCGGTGCTGGTGGCTCTCGCCGACGAAGCGTCCCGCGCCACCAGTGACGCGGTCGCCCAGCAGCTCAGGGCTCGCGGCATTCCCACCGAGGTAGCTGCCGCGCCACAGAAGTACGGCCGACAGATCCGGTACGCCGAGCGGCGCGGCATCCCGTTCGTATGGTTCCCTGCCACCGACGCAGCGACCGACCAGGTCAAAGACATCCGCAGTGGCGACCAGACCGACGCCGACCGTGCGTCGTGGCAGCCGCCCGCGGAAGACCTGCATCCTCGGGCCGTCTCGATGCACGTGAAGGAGGAGCAGCCGTGATCCGCACCCACGAGGCCGGCAGCCTGCGTGACCACCACATCGGCCAGACCGTCACACTCGCCGGCTGGGTGGCTCGACGGCGAGACCATGGCGGGGTCGCCTTCATCGACCTACGCGACGCCAGCGGGGTCGCCCAGCTCGTGATCCGCGACGAAGAAGCGGCGCGACCGCTGCGCGCGGAGTTCTGTCTGCGCGTTGTCGGCCACGTGGCGGCGCGCCCTTCGGGCAACGCCAACCCGCAGCTGCCGACGGGTGAGGT
>JACCVZ010000022.1 GCA_013697905.1 Nocardioidaceae bacterium | reverse complement strand
CGGTTGACCTGCGCAAACGCTGCCGGCGACCGTTGGCAGCTGTTGACCGTTTGCGGACTTCATGCGGACTTTCTGCGGACTAAGACAACTGCCCTAGACAGCCGCCACGGATCCGGATGAGCTTGAGTTACTCACCTGGTCCCAAGGGTGCTCAACGAGACACTGGACTCCACCGACCGCCCGCAGGGCCGTCTTGCCTGAGTGGTGGGCACCTCTAGACGGCCCAACCGTGGGACGCCTAGGTTCCCCTGTTGGCGCGGGGAAGCCGCGTCGACCCCGCCACATCGTCGCCCTGAACCCCGTTTGACGACGCCAAGGGTGCCGCTGGGGGACCACTGATGGAAGGGAAGCTGTGCAGATGGTGCAGCGCGGCGGACCGCAAGTACTCCTCCGAAGCCACGGCCACGGCCACGGCCACGGCCACGGCTCGACCGTCGTGCTCAGACGGGGAGCGGAAGAAGCGCACATCACCCGGCTCGCGGCGCGTGCCGAAACAGGCGGCCAGTGGGCGGCGTTCGGCGAGGCTACCCAGGACCCGAACTTTGACAACTCTGCGCACACACATGACGAGGCGGAAGCGTTCTACGTCCTGGAAGGCAGCTACACGTTCTACACCGACGCTGAGCCCGTTGAGGACGTCGGTCCGGGAACCTTCGTCTTCATCCCGCCCGGCGCCGTCCACGGGTTCCGCGCTGGGTCGGAGGGCGGAAAACTGCTGTGCCTGTGGCCAGCCACCGTTGAGGAGGCGTTCTTCGAGCGCCGTACCCCCTAACGCCTGGTTCCACCGCGACTCGGCACCGCGACTAACTTCCGCGTGGACTGTCCGCGGCGTTGCTCGGTAAGCGTCGTCAGGTCGCCCAGTTTCGCGACCCCCCATATCCCGGATGAGCGGAGGAGCAGACTGCACCACGAGCGCCCCGGAGACGCCGGGCTGGCTCGATTGGGAGGCGTGACATGCGCATGATGTTGAAGGCCCAGCTCGACACACCGACAGCGACCAAAGGCATCCAGGACGGAAGCTTGCCGAGCCAGCTGCAAAGCGTGTTGGAGACGCTCAAGCCGGAGGCGGCGTACTTCGGGCCGGGCGGCGGAGCTCGCACCTGTTACTTGGTCTTCGACATGGCCGACCCGTCTCAGCTCCCGAAAATCTCCGAGCCGTTCTTCGCGCTGAACGCGAACGTCGAAATCTTCCCGGTCATGGACCAGACTGACCTGCAGAAGGGCTTGTCGAGCCTGACCGGCTGAGCTGAAATCTGTGGGGGTCCGGACGGCCGCGCAGCCACGTCCGGCCCCCGGCTCGCCGTGCGCTCGAGGTTGGGGTCTGCTGCAGGTTCGGTTGACGACGGTTGTGACTGATCATGCTGCTGTCACTGCTGCGTGAGGTGCGAAGGCTAGCTCGAACTCGACGGGCGTGAGCTTGCCGAGACCGCGCTGTCGGCGGCGGCGGTGGTTGTAGGTGTGCTCGATCCAGAACACGATCGCGTAGTGCAGCTCCTCGCGGGTGCGCCAGGTCTGGCGGTCCAGGACGTTCTTCTGTAGCAGCGCCCAGAACGACTCCATCGCGGCGTTGTCCCCGGCGGAGGCGACCCGGCCCATCGAGCCTTGCAAGCCGGCGGCCACGAGCACTGCTCGGAAGGATCGGGCTCGGAACTGCGACCCGCGGTCGGCGTGGACAACGACGACGCGCTCTGGTTGGCGGCGCGCGATCGCTGCGCGTAGCGCGGTGACGGCGAGGTCGGCGGTCATCCGGGCGCCGATGGCGTAGCCGACGATCCGGTTGGCGAACAGGTCCTTGATCGCGCAGCAGTAGACCTTTCCCTGCCCGGTGGGGTGCTCGGTGATGTCGGTGACCCACACCCGGTTGGGGTCTGTCGCGGTGAAGTTCCGTTGGACGTGGTCGTCATGGACCGCGGGTCCGGGCTTCTTCCCGCTGCCTCTTCGGCCCTTGCGCACCGTGGTCGACCAGATCTTCTGCTGGGAGCACAGCCGCCAGACCCGGCGCTCCCCGACGCTGACACCCGCCCGCTCGAGTTCGTCGGCGAGGAACCGGTAGCCGAACGCTGGATCGTCGACGTGAGCGTCGATCAGCGCATTGGTCAGGTAGGCATCGGCGAGATCCCGGTCGCTGACCGGGTCCGCGAGCCACGAGTAGTAGGCCTGGGTCGTGAAGCCGAGCACCCCGCAGGTCAACCGCACCGGGAAACCCTCGGCGGCCAGGTCACGGACCAGCGGGAAGCTCATTTTGGGAGCGAGCTCGCGGCGAAGTAGGCCGCGGCCCGGCGCAGGATTTCGTTCTCCATCTCCAGCCGGCGCTTGTCCCTGCGCAGCGCGACAAGCTCGGTCGCCTCGGTGGTGGTCTGGCCGTCCTTGACGCCGTCGTCGATGTCCGCCTGGCGCACCCAGCGCCGGACCGACTCCTCCGAGACACCGAAGTCGACGGCGACCTCCGGGACGCTCAGGTCACCGCGACGAGCGACTGTGACGACATCCCGCTTGAACTCCGGAGGGAACTTCTTCGGCATAACGACATCCTTCCCGAGGGACCTCGTCCCTCGTAAGAGATGTCAACCGAACCTGCAGCAGACCCATGTAACGTTACTTCGTGGTGAACCGGACCCGGTCCCTTGAACGCTTCGGTTGACTATCACGCGGCCTGCTCTTGGGTGGCAAGCCATTCTTGGTGGGTCTGGCGGGGTGTGCGA
>JACCVZ010000020.1 GCA_013697905.1 Nocardioidaceae bacterium | reverse complement strand
GGGCGGTCGACTGGTCCGCCGCCCGGCTCGTCGGAGCCGGTGTCGCGGGAGCCTGTCGGGCCCCGCTCGTCTTGCGGCTCCTCGTCGAGGTGCTCGCCTGGTGTCTCACTCATCGTGCGTCCTCCTTGCTTGCGCCGGTCACATCGAGCGCATCTTGAGATATCTGCGGATGTCGGGGATCGAACGCACTCCGAGGACGACGACGCCTACTGTCGCCGTGGTCAGCAGTGCTGCGGTGAATCTTCCGAGCGTGTTCACGATCGGCTCTCCTCTCGGGGGTCTGGTTCGATGGTGTGGGTCGCGCGCTCTGCGGCGGAAAGCGGCTCGAGCTCGTCCGGCGCGAAGTAGAGGTATCTGCCGTACCAGTCGTGCATGTCGGCGGCAGGGTCGTCAACGAGCACGACTGCCACATGGATATCGCCGTCGACGTCGGACAGCACGGCCGTGACCCGAGCCACCTGGTCGGCGAAGAACAGGTCTTGCGCGTCGGCGCGGCGGGAGGGATGCACGCGCACCAGGCTTCCCTTGCTCACGCTCGTCCCAGCAATGACGACCGCGTCGACGTCGGGTTGGACGCTTGCATCGGCAGCCGGATCCCACCAGGGCACGTCGCCAGTCTCGAACGAAGGGGGTTCGGCGTTGCGAAGCTCGGCAAGACCGGCGGGGAAGAGATCGCCGAACGGCTCAGGGCCGAGCTCGTCGGCAGCCGCGATCGCCGCAACCCCTGCATGGGGGTCGCGCAGGATGCCGTGCAGCTGCTGCATGTCAGCCGGCGTCATCTCGTCGCAACGGTCGATGATCTCCTTGGCGCGGGGGTCGGTGGCCCGGGCCTCGGCCTTCTCCTCGTCGGTCATCGTCATCACCCTCAAGGTGAGGATCTCGTCGATCTCCGTGGAGTCGAACAGCGCCCCGGCGCTCTCCGCGGCTACCTCGGGATGGTCGTAGAGGATGATCGGCGAGGCCAGCACCACATCGGTGTCTCCTGGAGCACCGGCCAGCACCGGCCAGCACCGGCGCTGCTGACACGAGGACGCGGCCTCTTCGGCACCGGTGTGGGGCTCGAGCAACGACACGAACGAGGTGCCGTGGGCCTGGATGAGCAGGTGGGCTCCGATGAGCGAGCTGCGAATCGCGTCATCCTTGTCGCGAGCCGGCTCCACCCGGGTGTTCTCGACACCGACAGACAACCGGACGAAGCCGTCGACGGCTTCCGCGACCAGGTGGACCTCCGCCCGCAACGGCCAGCGACGGCGGACGACCCGTCCCACCGGGGAGCCATCGGCCGCCGTCAGCGGTTCGATCTCCTCGGCGGCGGAGATCGTGACACCGAAGACGACACCGTCGGCCAGGTCCACGAGCGAGTACGACGGCAGCGTGACCTCGTGCTCGACGGCCTCGTCCCAGCTGAGCAGCTTTTGGTCGTCGACGACCAGCGCGTCGACGGGGACGAAGCCCGCGTCGCCGGACCTGGCCTCCTCGACACCACGGAACTGGACCTGCAAGAACCTCAGGTGCACCGTCACCGCGGGGACGCCGCCGGAGCCGCGACCGGTGTCGGCGCCGCGCAGTAGACACTGCGCCATCATGCTCGACTCCTCGCCCAGGCCGGCCGAAGCGGCACCGGTCGGGCCGAGTACGCCGAACTGCCAACGGGCCTGGTTCTTCATCGACGTCGCGCGGTAGGGGTAGAGCAGGTAGCCCTCGTAGAGCACCGCGTCGGCGACCATTCGCGCCAACTGCAGGCTCATGAGACGACACCCGCCTTGGCGAGCAGCGACGCGACGGCATCTTCCCAGGTCGTCAGTCCGCGCACCGACTTGTAGTGCGACAGCGCCTCGATGGTCTCGTGCTGCAGTCGCAGCCAGCCGGTGTTGGGGAAGTAGTGGTCGATCATGTCGCGCCACACCTGCACAGGGATCGGGTAGCGAGACTCCCTGTCCCAGGGCACCTGGTCCACCCCGAAGCCGCTCACGCCTCGGGTGAAGACGGTGCCGGAGAACAAGAACACCACCGGAATGTCGCTCTCGCGCAGCGCATGCAGGTACTTCGACCAGGTGACTTCGAAGTCATAGGTACACGGCATGGCGAGATCCACCTCGGTGATACCGGTGAACCCCTGCACCATCGCCGAGCACTGCATCCACATGAACGGCTTGAGCGTGTCGAACCAGCGTTCGCGGGTGCCGAACATGTCGAGCAGACCGCTTTCCTCGTCCTCGCTGTAGCGGCGCCGTTGGGGCTCAATCCGCACCTGCGAGCGAAGGGCTATCGCATGCACCGGCTCACCGCTCGCCTCCTCGATGCGCAGGCGCGCAGTCAGCTGGGGCGCTGCGGCGTACGGCTC
>JACCVZ010000379.1 GCA_013697905.1 Nocardioidaceae bacterium | reverse complement strand
CTCCAGCGGAGCGTCCAGGTCATCGTGGATTGCTGACGAGCAACGTCAGCAAGGTGGGGCATTCGGCTGGCTTGTGGGGGCGGTCGATTCTCGCGTTGGTCGGCTGAAGTAGATCCAGCGGAGGTCCATGCGCTCGCCGGGTGGGTGCTTGTAGCTGGTCACGTTGATGGTGTCGGCGGGTTCGTCGGCCGGTGGTGGCGCCGGTGGCACGAACGACGATATGGCCCGCCCGAGGGCGTCGATGAACAGCAGGCTGGTGGGGTCGTCGGCGTTGCCGGTGATGGTGAGCTCTGCTCGGTGCAGGGCGTCGTGGTGGAACGGGCAGAGCGCGCCCAGGTTGGCGGTGTCGGTCTTGCCCCCGCGGGACCAGGGGATCAGGTGGTGGATCTCGAGGTGCTGGGTGGCTCCGCAGCCGGGAACCAGGCAGGCGCGGTCGCGGTCCAGGACGAGTCGGCGGGTGCGCTCGGGGACGATGCGCTGCGCGCGGCCGACGTTGACCGGCGTACCTGATGTCTCCCAGACCGGCTGGATGACCGTGTCGCAGCAGATCTTGTCCAGCAGCGCACCGGGCAGCGCCGGCCCCTGGTTGAGCCAGGCTCCGTCGGTGTCGAGGTGGACGTAGACCCGGTACTTGCCCCGGCGGCTGGTCGACTCGACGGTGGTCAGCGACCGGTTGCAGACCTCCAGCAGCGCGTCCATCCAGGTGACCTGTGGTTGTCCGGTGTGGAAGAGCGCGTCTTTGGCCTCCTTCATCGCCTGCTCGATCAGGGCACCGTCGTCGCCGGGGGCGTCCACTCTCATTCCGAACCGGTGACCGTCGTGGTAGATGGCCACCGTGCCCTTGGCGGCGACCTCGTCTGCTGCGACCACAGTCCGGGTTTCGCTTGAGTGAGCGGTGTCGGCGTCCGCGCTCGCGAAGGAGTACCGGGACAGGGTCGACCGCAGCTGGGTCACGGTCGCCACCTTCGCGAACGAGGCGACTTCCGCGTCGTTGTGAGCTGGGGTGTGCTTGGCGACGGCGATGACCTGGTCGACGGACAGCTCGCCTGCGGCGAGGGTCGCCACGGTGACCGGCAGCTCGCGGCGTCGCCTGGCCACCCCAGTGATCTGGCGGGCCCGCTCCGGCGACAGGCCGGCGTGCCAGCCCAGCCAGTGCTCGACGGACTTGACGCCGTAGCCCTTCCACAGCTCGGTCTCGATCAGCTCGCCGGCCAGCTCGACCAGCCGTCCGTGCGCGACGTTGAGCGCTCCGGCGGCCCCAGCCACCTTCGCCTCGATCTGCCGCACAGTCTCCTCGTGCCGTGCGCGCTCCTGCATCAACATGAACACAATCATACAAGTGTTCGACGACATTCCGATCGTCAAGATGGCTATGTGCGGAAAAAGTTCCAACCCGTTCCGCGACGAGCGGGCCTGCCCACATGGGATGGCCTTGTCTCCGGTGTCGGCTCCACCGCCGGCTCGGCCGAGACGGCATTCGTGCCCCTGGGTGAGCCCTCCCCGGAGCGCCGGCGTCCCTCGGACTTAGGCCGCGTTCTCGGAGTCGCTGGCGAAGGCGGATAGGGCGTTGCGGAGCTGTTCCTCATCGCGGTCGACAACAATGTCGTCAGGGAGCAGGTGCTCAGAGCCGGGGCGGCGGCCCCTGCGGCGGAAGGCGTCGCGGCAACGTCATCGGCTTGTATGACGCCTGGCCGTACCGCTGCCCGGTTGGCCTCACCCGGTTGTCCAGGCGGCGACGAGGCAACGGGACCGAGATCAGACCTCAGTTGGGTGGTGGGGGGCCTCCTCGTAGGTCGGTCAGGACGGGCGCAGCGCAGTTGAAGACCCGCATTCCCGGGAAGTTCAAGGTGCTGGTGAAGGCGCCCTGCTCGATGATGAACTGCCGCGCCATCTGAGCTCCGCCCACCTGCACGCAGGACGACGGGCGTGGTGCGGTCACGGTGTAGACCAAAGCCTTCTTCGGCTGAAGCGTCCAGGGACCGCTGTCGGCCGACGTCATGTCGACCTGCGTAGTCCCACCGTTCTTGGTTCCGATGCTCAGCACAGGGTGCTCGGCGAACACGCAGGTCCGCTTGCCGAAGTTCTTGAAGAACACGGTCTGCACAGGGCGCTGTGGTGTGCCGGCGTACGGGCCGTCCGCCAGCAGCAGCTGATTGCTCGTGCAGGTGGGGAACCGCCGCGGCGTGCCCGTCGTGCGTGCGCTTGCGGATTCGGTCGTTGTCGGAGTCTGCGCCGCCAGGTCATTCTTGTTCGTAGGCGTCGAGTGCGGCAGACCGATGACCACAGCGGTGGTCGCCGCGGCGGCTGTGAGGCCGGCAGCGACGGTGACACCGATCGTCGTACTCCGCCGGCGTTGCCTCTGGGCGACCAGCCGTGTGACCGTGTCGAGGTGGGGAGCGGTGGCGTCGCATGGCAGTCCGAAGTGCGGAGGCGTCGTCGATGCGTGAGAAGTCGTCCGGAGTGGTCTGGGTCGGAGCGTGGCGGTTGAGGAGCGTCCATTCGGTTCGGCTGCGCGCCGACTGCCGCCACGCGAGCCTGCTCATCGTCGTGGTCGCATAACCGCTCGGGCTGCCGTCGCGGTCGATCCGGCTCCACGCGCAGCCGACCCTGACCAGGGTCTCCTGCACGAGGTCGTGCGTGCTGTCGCGGTCGCGGGTCAGCATCGATGCCAGGCGCGTCAGCCGCGCCATGTCCCCAACCGCATACTCCTCGAAGCCCTCGCCGAAGCTTGCTTCCACCGTGTCTCCGACCTGTGCGACTCTCACAACCGTATCGAGACACGGGATAGTCGTTTGGTTGCGTGGCTGGGCAGGTCGAGGTCCAGCTTCGTCAGCCGCTGATAGGCGGAGGGTAACGAGAGCGACGTAAATCCGCCGTGGTCCAACCGCCGCTATGGTCGTAGACCTGAGGAGAGTCATGAGCGAGCACGGGAGCCGTAGCAGCGGCGCAGACGCGTGGTGGGACTTTGACCACAGGCTGAGTCGGTTCCTTACGGGGATGCGCGACGGCGAGGTGTTGATCCTGTCCGACGCCGGGGACGACTCCCGCTACGTCCAGTTCCTGTCCTTCGGTGACCAGGGCATCCATGCCGAAGTGTCTCCAGGCACCGCCGATGAAGAGGTACGGCGTCTCGGCTGGCAGCTACCGGCGTTGAACCGCCGAGGGAAGCCGGTCGGCGCGTCGCCGAACTTCACCGCCGACGCGCCAACGCTTGAGGCAGCCAAGCTGGCCGAATTGGCTGTCCGCGTGCTGCGCGACGTGTGGCAGCTCACCGGCCCTCATGCCTTGACCGTTGAAAAGGTCAATGACTCCAACGGACCACCCGTCAGCGATCTGGGCCTTTAGCGTGACGGTCCACGGGTGAGAGCCTTGCTGCTGGCGGCGTGAGACGATCGTGGAGGAGTGGTGACGGAGCTGGATGTGGCGGCGGTGGCCACAGCGGCGGAGACGGAGCTGCGCGCCGCCGGGACACCCGAGCGTGCCGAGCATGAGAAGGCGTACCTCAAGAGCTCGCTGGAGCACGCAGGCGTCTCGCTGCCCGTCATCCGCGCCCTTGCCAACCGCATCCGGCGCCGGCACCGTGACATCGACGCGCGAACAGCCTTCACGATCGCCGGCCAGCTGTGGACCCGACCGCTGCACGAACGGCGCATGCTGGCGGTCATCCTGCTCGAGCAGTACGCCGAACCCATGCTCCCGGCGGACCTCCTCAGGATCGAGCCGCTGCTTCGCGACTCGCACACGTGGGCGCTCGTGGACGGCCTCGCCGGTGACGTGGCTGCGACGATCGTGCTCAACCACGGTAGCGACCCGAAGGTCGACGCCCAGTTGTGGCGATGGGTTGGTGATGGCGACTTCTGGATGCGCCGCTCGGCTCTGCTCGCCCACCTCAAGACGCTCGGCCGCAAAGGGGACTTCGAGGGGTGGGCTCGCTTCTGCGACCTGGCCGACGCGATGCTCGACGAGCGCGAGTTCTTCATTCGCAAGGCGATCGGCTGGGTATTGCG
>JACCVZ010000357.1 GCA_013697905.1 Nocardioidaceae bacterium | reverse complement strand
CCTGACCCGACCGCCCGAGCACCTGCGCGGCAGGGTGCTCGCCGCCATCACCGGGACTTCTCGGGGGTTCTCGGTCATCGCCATGGTGCTCGGGGGGATGGCAGGACAGTACGTCGGTGCGCGGACCACCTTTGTTGTCTGCGGCCTGGTGTCAGTAGCTGTGAGCGTCGTGGTGCTTCGCGGCCGGACTGCAGTGGGCGAGGAGCCTGTCTCGACCAGCGAGGTGCTAGGAAGCACAGCTTTTTGACTGCGAAATGATGAAGGGATGACCGAGTTCAAACCGATCGACTCATGGCTCACGGACATGGATGGCGTCTTGGTGCACGAGGATCGCGCCATCCCTGGAGCAGCGGACTTCATCGACGCGCTGCGTTCGTCGAACCGGCGCTTTCTCGTGCTCACCAACAACTCGATCTTCACTCCTCGCGACCTGCGAGCCCGGCTGCTCGTCAGCGGCATCGATGTGCCCGAGCACGCGATCTGGACGTCTGCGCTGGCAACGGCGCAGTTTCTCGACCTGCAACGGCCGAACGGGACTGCCTACGCGATTGGAGAGGCTGGACTGACGACGGCGCTGCACGAGGTCGGGTATGTGCTCACCGCTCGCTCGCCGGACTACGTGGTGCTGGGTGAGACGCGCAACTTGTCATTTGAGGCGATCACCACCGGAATCAGGCTGATCGCTGACGGGGCGCGCTTTATTGCGACCAACCCCGACCCGACCGGGCCGTCGCCGCAGGGTCCGCTGCCTGCGACCGGCTCGGTCGCCGCCCTCATCACCAAGGCGACCGGTGTCAATCCCTACTTCATCGGTAAGCCGAACCCGCTGATGATGCGCAGCGCCCTCAACCGCATCGAGGCGCACTCGGAGACTACCGTCATGATCGGCGACCGGATGGAGACCGACATCATCTCTGGGCTCGAGGCTGGCTTGCGGACGGTGCTCGTGCTTACCGGATCGACGCTCGAACACCAGGTCGAGAGGTTTCCCTACCGGTCGACCAAGATCGTGGAGTCGGTCGCCGATCTGGTCGCATTGGTGGACACGTTCAACCCGACGACTCACCGCTGACTGGCGGACGACAGCACCGCTTCGAACCGGGCACGTCGCGTCACGGGGAGGGTGGTGACAGAGTGGACATAGCTCGACGAGAGGAGTTCGAACATGGCTGACCTGCCGCTGCCCGCCGACGTCAGGGACCTGCTTGGCAAACCCAACCCGGCCGTTATCGTCACGCTGCGCAAGGACGGTCAACCTGTCTCGGTGGCCACCTGGTATCTGTTCGAGGACGATCGGATCCTGGTCAACATGGATGCCAGCCGCAAGCGGCTCGACCACCTCCGCAACGATCCCAGGGTCAGTCTGACCGTGTTGGCAGAGGGTGACTGGTACACCCACGTCAGCGTGCAGGGCAAGGTCGTCGACTTGGTCGACGACGAGGATCTTGGCGACATCGACCGGCTCTCGACGCACTACACCGGCAACCCGTATGCCAACCGTGCCAATCGCCGCATCAGCGCCTGGCTCGAGCTCGAGTCATGGCACGGATGGGGAGAAGCCGCTCGGTCCTGACCGTCTGACTGCGTCGACACCCGCTGGCGGCGTGCTTGACTTGACTCATGACGGAGACCAAGGAGGACCGGTCGTCAGTCGCCGACCGCCTCGACACATACCAGCGTGAGCACCGCTGGGCCGGTTTTCCGCTGGCCGTCTTCTACAAGTTCTTCGACGACCAGGGCAACTACCTGGCCGCGCTGATCACCTACTACGCCTTCCTGTCCATGTTCCCGATGCTGCTGCTTGCATCTTCGATCCTTGGGTTCGTGCTGCAGGGCAATGAGGATCTCCAGCATCAAATCCTCAACTCAACGCTGAGCCGGTTTCCGGTCATTGGCGACGAGATCAGCACGCCCGAAGGACTCCGCGGCAGCAGCGTCGCAGTCATCATCGGCCTGGTCGGCTCGATCTATGGCGCGCTCGGTGTCGCTCAGGCCACGCAGAATGCGATGAACATCGCCTGGGCCGTGCCCCGGAACCGCAGACCCAACCCGATCCTGCTTCGGGTCCGCAGCCTGCTGTTGCTGTCCTTTGCCGGGATCGCCATCTTGGGGACGACCGTGTTCACCGGCTTCGCCAGCGGATTGGTGACGATCGGCTCCGAGCTCGAGGCGTGGTCGCGGTTCGTCGTTCTCATTGGCACGATCCTCCTCAACGCGTGCGTGTTCGCCGTGCTGTTCCGGATGGCAACAGCGCACAGGCACAGCTTCAAGGAGGCCGCCGTGGGCGCGCTGTTCGTCTCGACCGTGTGGCAGCTGGTGCAGCTTGGCGGGGCTGCTTACGTCACCCGTTTTGTGCAGGACTCGGGCAGCGCGACTAACGGCGTGTTCGCTGTCGTCCTGGGCATGATCGCGTGGATCTACGTTGGCGCGGTCGCCGTCGTCTTCGGGGTGGAGATCAACGTCGTGCGCTCGAGCACGTTGTACCCCCGCGCCCTGCTCACACCATTCACCGACAACGTCGACCTGACCCCGGCTGACCGACTTGCCTACACGCGCTATGCGCAGGGTCAGAGGCACAAGGGATTCCAGTCCGTCGACGTCAGCTTCGACAAGAGAGACACCAAGGGTCCACCTGAGAAGCCCCCCGCTGAGCCCGCGACGACCGAATCATCCGAAGCACGCACCGGCAGGGACTCATCTGGCGCTTCCGTCAAGGCCCCTTCGCTAGGCGAGGGATGACCGCCAGGTGGTGGAGCCCTCGAAGCTCGTTGGCGGCACCACGTCGCCCACGCAACCCCGCGGCGGGTGGGCGCTTGATGATCGTGGCTCAGCCGACCTTCAGCAGCGAGTCAAGGTCGTCGTGCAGAGCGACCAGGGAGTCGTAGACCGCGCGCGCACCAGCTTGACGCAGCTCTTCCTCGGAGAACCCACCAGTCAGCACGCGAAGGACGGTACGCCGGCGCGTTCGGCTGCGGCCGCGTCCCAGGTCGAGCCACCGACCATCACCGCCTCCCCTGCACCCACCTTCGCCAGGGCTGTCTGGACGAGATCGGGAGCCGGCTTGGTCTCTTCTGCGTCCTCTGACGTGGTCCAGTCGTCCGCCAATTTCCGCGCGTCAAGCAGGTCGAGGTAGTGATCAACGTGGCTTCGTTGTCCGGAGCTCGCGAGAACCACCCGCACACCGCGCTCGCGTACCTCCCGGAGGAGGTCGGTCGCGCCCTCGAACGGTTGAACCTCGCCAATGAGCTTGTTGTACTCGACGGTCCACGCCGCGCGCAGGTCGTCGCCCTGCGAGTCTTCCAGCTGCTGCCCACCGACGGCACCGACCAGCTTGTCGCCGCCCATTCCGATCGCGCGATGGATCCGCCATAACGCGGGTGTCACCCCAGCCCCTCGAAATGCCCGGTACCAGGCGATCGCATGATGGTAGTTGGTGTCGACGAGTGTGTCGTCGACGTCGAAGACGATCGTGTCGCTCACAGCCAGTTCTCCTTGTCCGGTGCACCGAGGTATCGATGACGGTCGGGACGTACCCAGCGTTCGGCTGATCCATGCCGTCCGGCATAGGCTGCGTCCATGTCTTCGACCGGATTCGCTGCGTGGTGGCCCTGACCGGCGGTCACCACTGAGTTCCTTGTTCTCTTTGAGCCGCCTCTTGCAGGCGGCTCGTGCGTGTCGGTCGTCGTCTCGGGAGGCCTAACCCCCGGGAGTAGTCCGTGACCATGGCACATTCACCCCTCGACATCGACGAGATGCGAGAACCCATCGAACACCGTTCCGTGCGGCGGCCACGGGTGCTGTCCGGTATCGCGCCGAGCGGATCCCTCACCCTCGGCAACTACCTTGGTGCGCTGCGTCGCTTCGTCGACGGACAGCCCTCTCACCAGGGCTTCTTCTTCGTTGCCGACCTTCATGCGACGACCATCGAGCACGACCCCGCTCGACTTCGCGCGCTCACCTGGGAGACGGCGCGGTTGTTCTTCGCAGCCGGACTCGATTCGGAGCAGTCGACCGTCTTCGTGCAGTCGCACGTCCCGGCTCATGTCGAGCTCGCCTACCTGCTGGAGTCGACGGCGTACGTCGGGGAGCTGTCGCGAATGATCCAGTTCAAGGAGAAGGGGGGTCGACCGAGAACCCGGGCAAGCCTGTTCACGTATCCATGCCTGATGGCGGCCGACATCTTGCTCTACGAGCCGCGTTCGGTCCCGGTCGGCGGTGACCAGGACCAGCATGTCGAACTCTGCCGCGACGTGGCCACGCGCTTCAACCGGCAATACGGCGAGACGTTCGTCGTCCCCTCGCTCGACAAGGCAGGGCTTGCCTCCCGGGTCGCGGATCTCCTCGACCCCAGGTCGAAGATGAGCAAGTCAGCCCCGGCCGGTGCGCCCGGAGTCGTCCGAATGCTTGACACTCCCGATGTCATCCGCCGGAAGATCAATCGTGCCGTGACGGACTCCCATGCAGAGGTGCGCTACGACCCGGTGTCCAGGCCGGGAGTGTCCAACCTGTTGGATGTGATCGCGGTCGTCAGTGATCGGTCACCCGATGACCTCGCGACCGACTTCGCGTCGTACGCCGACTTGAAGCGCAGCTGCATCGACCACGTCGTCGAGCTGCTGGCGCCTGTTCAACGCCGGTACGCCGAGCTGGCGCAAGACCAGGGTCACCTGATCTCCTTGCTCGACGCCGGGGCGACGCAGGCCGTCGTGGCTGCCGGTCCCGTGCTCGCGCGGGCCCGTGACGCCGTGGGACTGGTGTGAGCGGACGAGCGTTCTGACCTCAACCGAGAGTGCGGCCGACGGCTACCCGCCGGGTGTCCGGTGCGGCCACCCGAGCTGCGTCGGCGTCTTGGTCATCGGGTTGTTGCTGCGACCGGCGTTCAGCCTCGACCCGGTCTGAGTAAGCGGCGACCTCGTTGTCGAGCCGCTCTGTGTCCCAGCCGAGCAGCGGCGCCACCAGCACCGCCGCGGCGTGGGCTGCCTCGGTGCCTCGGTCCGGCGTCTCGATCGAGATGCGGGTGCGCCGGGCCAAGACGTCGTCGAGGTGCAGCGCAGCCTCATGGCTCGCCGCGTAGGCGATCTCGACGCGCAGGTACTCCGCGGCACCATCGAGCGGCTCGAGCAGTGACGGGTCAGCATCGGACATCGCCATCAGCTCCTCGGTGAGCGAACCGTAGCGGTCGAGCAGTCCCTGCATCCGCCAGACGGGCAGACCGGCACGTGCCGCCAGCCGGTCCACCTGGTTGACCATAGCGTGGTAGCCCTCCGCGCCGACGAGCGGGATGTGCTCGGTGACGCTGGGAGGAGTGGCCGCTCCCACGTCCTCCAGCGCGGCGTCGATGGCATCGGCGGCCATCACCCGGTACGTCGTGTACTTGCCGCCGGCTATGGAGATCAGGCCAGGTTGCGGTCGCGCCACGGCGTGCTCCCGCGACAGCTGCGACGTCGACTCGTTCTCGCCCGACAGCAGTGGACGCAAGCCGGCGTAGACACCTTGGATGTCGTCATGGGTCAGCGGCACAGCCAGGACGGCGTTGACATGCTCGAGGATGTAGTCGATGTCGGCCCGGCTGGCCGCGGGGTGAGCCTTGTGCAGCGTCCAGTCCGTGTCGGTGGTGCCGATGATCCAGTGCGTGTTCCACGGGATCACGAACAGGACGGACTTCTCGGTACGCAAGATCATGCCGGTCTCGGAATTGATCCTGTCCCTAGGGACGACGATGTGGACGCCCTTGGAGGCTCGGACATGGAAGCGGCCCCGTCCCCCGGCCAGAGTCTGGATGTCGTCGGTCCAGACGCCGGTGCAGTTGACGACGACCGAGGCGCGGACGTGGACCTCAACGCCGGACTCGACGTTGCGTACCTTCGCGCCGACGATGCGCTCGCCGGCGTGGTCGAGGGCGACAACCTCGGCGGAGTTGATGACCGTCGCTCCGTACGTGGCTGCGGTCCTGGCGACCGTGAGCGTGTGGCGAGCGTCGTCGGTCTGCGCGTCGTAGTACATCAGCGCCCCGGTGAGGGCGCTGCGTTTGAGCGCCGGCACCATCCGGAGCGCTCCGCCGCGGGTGAAGTGGCGGTGCCGGGGGACCGACCTGGCTCCGCCCATCGAGTCGTAGAGCGTCATGCCGGCAGAGACGTAGGGCCGTTCCCAAAAGCGGTGGCGAAGCGGGTAGAGGAACGACACCGGCTTGACCAAGTGGGGTGCCAGGCGGGTCAGCATCAGCTCCCGCTCGCGCAGGGCTTCACGCACGAGACCGAAGTTGAACTGCTCGAGGTAGCGCAACCCACCGTGGAAGAGCTTGGACGACCGCGACGACGTGCCCGAGGCGAAGTCCCTTGCCTCGACCAAAGCAACAGACAGGCCTCTGGTAGCGGCATCGAGTGCCGCGCCTGCACCGGTGACGCCGCCGCCCACGACAAGCACGTCGAACGTGGTGGAACCCAGTCGATCCCAGGCGTGGGCGCGGTAGGCCTCATCGAGTCTGACTGGCGCTGGCATGGGGTCCGCCCCTTCGTGGTGCCTTGTGTCGGATTCCGCAACGGCGCAAGGATTGCGTTGACCGCCAGATCACAGCAGCCCTACTGTCTTACACACTAACCATTCGCGTAGCAGTCCGGGACGCCCGTGCTGCTCTGTCTGGAGGGGCATCTGTGGACCTGAGTTTCGGAGACATTTTCCTGAGCGAGCTGATGGGGACCGCCATGTTGCTGCTCCTCGGCTGTGGTGTCGTGGCAAACGCCGTCTTGGCCAAGGCCAAGGGATTCAACGGCGGCTTCTTGATGATCAACTTCGGCTGGGGGCTCGCCGTCTTCTCCGGCGTCTATGTGGCGTACAAGAGCGGTGCCCACCTCAACCCCGCTGTCACCTTCGGCCTGCTGGCTTCCGGGGCCGACCTCGGCGGGTTCGGCAACGTCATCGCCTACCTGCTGGGAGAGTTCCTCGGCGCCTTCGTGGGCGCCGTGCTCGCCTGGGCGGCTTACAAGGACCACTTCAACGACATCGAGTCCGACCCGCCGTCGAAGCTCGCCGTGTTCTCCACCGGTCCGGCCATCCGTAACACCGCCTCCAACCTCGTCACCGAGATCATCGGCACCTTCGTGCTCGTCTTCGTCGTGATCGCGTTCGGCAACACGCCTAGCCAGCTCGGCCCGCTCGCGGTGGCTCTGCTCGTGGTGGCCATCGGTGCCTCGCTCGGCGGCCCGACGGGCTACGCCATCAACCCGGCACGTGACCTGTCGCCGCGGATCGCCCACGCGATCTTGCCCATCAAGAACAAGGGCGACAGCGACTGGAGCTACTCCTGGATCCCGGTCGTCGGGCCCATCGTCGGCGGCGTCATCGCAGGCGTCCTCGCCAACATCGTCAATTTCGTCTGATCGGAGCTGTTGAACGCATGGCTGACTACATCGCATCGATTGACCAAGGCACCACGAGCACCCGCTGCATGATCTTCGACAAGCCCGGCTCAGTGATCGCCGTCGACCAAAAGGAGCATGAGCAGATCTTCCCGCGCGCGGGCTGGGTTGAGCACGACGCAATGGAGATCTGGAACAACACCCGCGACGTGATCGGCGGGGCACTGGCAAAGGCCAACCTCAACTCCGACAACATCAGCGCTGTCGGCATCACCAACCAGCGTGAGACGGCGCTCGTCTGGGACAAGTCCACCGGCCAGCCTGTCTGCAACGCGATCGTCTGGCAGGACACCCGCACCCAGAAGATCTGCGACGAGCTGGCCGACCTCGGCGGCGGCGCAGAGCGCTACAAGGCCAAGGTCGGTCTGCCCTTGGCGACATACTTCTCGGGACCGAAGGTCCGCTGGATCCTCGACAATGTCGACGGAGCACGTGAGAAGGCCGAGGCGGGCGACCTGGTGTTCGGCAACATGGACACCTGGCTGTTGTGGAACCTGACTGGAGGCGTCGACAAGGGTGGTGTGCACGTCACCGATGTGACGAACGCCTCCCGCACCATGCTGATGGACCTCACGTCGCTCAGCTGGGACGAGGAGATCGCCGCGGAGATGAAGATCCCGATGTCGATGCTTCCTGAGATCAGGTCGTCGTCGGAGGTGTACGGCGAATGTCAGGGCGGCGCACTACTCGGCACGCCGGTCGCCGGCATCCTCGGCGACCAGCAGGCGGCGACGTTCGGACAAGTGTGCTTCGAGGTCGGGACCGCGAAGAACACCTACGGCACAGGCAACTTCATGCTCCTCAACACCGGTGAGGAGCAGGTGCCCAGCGAAAACGGTCTACTGACGACGTTGTGTTACAAGATCGGCGACAACAAGCCGATCTACGCACTCGAGGGCGCGATCGCGGTGACCGGGTCACTCGTCCAATGGATGCGCGACAACCTCGGTATCATCTCGAGCGCTCCTGAGATCGAGGACCTGGCGAAGTCGGTCGACGACAACGGCGGCGCCTACTTCGTTCCGGCGTTCTCAGGACTGTTCGCGCCGCACTGGCGCTCCGACGCGCGCGGTGCCCTTGTCGGTCTGACCCGCTTCGTCAACAAGGGCCACATCGCTCGGGCTGCGCTGGAGGCCACCGCCTTTCAGACCCGCGAAGTCCTCGATGCGATGAACGCCGACTCAGGTGTGCCTTTGAAGGAGCTCCGAGTCGACGGCGGCATGGTGGTCAACGAGGCCCTGATGCAGTTCCAGGCCGACATCCTCGACGTCGACGTGGTTCGCCCGAAGGTCGCCGAGACGACTGCCCTCGGTGCGGCGTACGCCGCGGGGCTGGCGGTCGGCTACTGGGCAGATGAGGACGACCTGCGGCAGAACTGGGGCGAGGACAAGCGTTGGACGCCACAGATGGACAGCGACGCGCGCGAGAAGACGTACCGGAACTGGAAGAAGGCCGTCACCAAGACCCTTGACTGGGTCGACGACGACGTCGACTAGCCGCCCCTTCTCGATTCGTCCGACTGGGTCCTGCTCAAGAGGTAGCGCCCGGTCGGACGAGTCTTGTCCACCTCGATTCGTCCGACTGTTCCTCGCGTACAGTCGGTGCCCTCAGTCGGACGAATCAGTGGGGCGGGTCGTGCCCGCGCAGGAGGAGTCGAAGCATGCCGCAGACCGTGCAAGGAGTCATCGCCCGCGAGAAGGGTGCTGACGTCGAGCTGGCGAACATCGTCGTTCCTGATCCGGGCCCGGGCGAGGCCGTCGTGAAGGTCGGCGCCTGCGGCGTCTGCCACACCGACCTGCACTACCGCGAGGGTGGGATCGGCGACGAGTTCCCCTACTTGCTCGGCCACGAAGCGGCTGGTCTGGTCGAGTCCGTCGGCGACGGTGTCACCGACGTTGCACCCGGCGACTACGTCATCTTGAACTGGCGGGCCGTGTGCGGCCAGTGCCGCGCCTGCCGCCGGGG
>JACCVZ010000355.1 GCA_013697905.1 Nocardioidaceae bacterium | reverse complement strand
CGCCGGTACTCCGGCGTCGCCACCACCAACCCGTCCCGGACCAGGCTGGCGGCCAGCGGCCGCAGGTGGGTGCGGTCGAACTCCTGCCGCCAGAAGCCGCCGTGCAGGATGACCACCAGCGCTGCCGGGATGGGGGGCCGGCCCAGTGCCGGTGGGAAGAAGACATCGATCAAACCGTCCGGGTGATCGGCGTACCGGAGCGTGAGGTCGGAACCTGCAGCCACTCGCGACAGCACCTCATCGGCGCTGGAGTCAGCGGGGTCCACCCACGGCACACTACCGATTCGTCCGACCGAGCGCGGAGGGGTCAGCCTGAGGTCAGCCGGACGAACCAGGAGAGACGGACAGCGTTAGAGTCGCGGCTATGACCAAGTGGGAGTACATCACCGTGCCGGTGCTCGTGCACGCGACCAAGCAGATCCTCGACAACATGGGCCAAGACGGGTGGGAGCTCGTCCAGATGGTCCCTGGCATGAATCCCGAGAGCCTTGTCGCGTACCTCAAGCGCCCGCTGGAGTCCTGAGATGACGACACCAGAGGACCGCCTGGACGAGCTGGGACTGTCGGTTCCCACTGTCGTCCCGCCCGTGGCGGCATACGTCCCGGCCGTCCGCACCGGAAACCACGTCTACACGTCGGGGCAGTTGCCGATGCGCGACGGTCAGCTGATCCGTACCGGCAAAGTCGGCGGCGAGGTGAGCCCCGAAGCGGCGTACGAGGCCGCTCAGCAGTGCGCGCTCAACGCTTTCGCGGCGATCGCAGCTGAGACCGGCGACCTGTCGCGCGTGGTCCGAGTGGTCAAGCTGACTGTGTTCGTGGCCAGCTCGCCGGACTTCACCGGCCAGCCGCAGGTGGCCAACGGCGCCAGCGAGCTCGTCGGCAAGGTGTTCGACGACGCGGGCAAGCACGCGCGCTCGGCGGTCGGGGTCTCGGCGCTGCCGCTTGACGCACCGGTCGAGGTAGAGATGGTCGTCGAGGTCTCCTGACCTTGGAAGCGACCCGACGACTCCCGCCCGAGCTCGTCGAGCATGCCCGCACCTTCCTGGCCGGCGGTCAGTCACCGGTGACGCCCAAGGGCGCCGCTACGGTCCTGCTGCTGCGAGACGGCGCCGAAGGGCCGGAGGTCTACCTGCTGCGTCGCCACCGGGCGATGGCTTTCGCGGCCGGCATGTACGCCTTCCCGGGCGGCACCGTCGACCGGCGCGACTCCGACACAGCGGTGGCCTGGGCCGGACCGCCTCCCGCGACGTGGGCGCAGACCCTGACCTGCGACGAGGCGGAGGCACGGGCACTGGTGTGTGCCGCCGTGCGGGAGACGTTCGAGGAGTCCGGGGTCTTGCTCGCCGGGCAGAGCGAGGACTCGCTGGTCTCCGACACCACCGCCGACGACTGGGAGCGTGACCGGGTGGCGCTCGTCGACCGGAGTCTGTCGTTCGCCGACCTTCTGGCCAAGCGCGGCCTGGTGCTGCGCTCCGACCTGCTGCGTGCCTGGGCGCACTGGATCACACCGGAGTTCGAGCCGCGGCGTTACGACACCCGCTTCTTCCTCGCGGTCATCCCTTCCGGTCAGCGCACCCGGGACGTGTCAGGTGAGGCCGATCAGGTGGTGTGGATGCGTCCGGCCGACGCCTGCGCCGGTGTCGACGAGGGTGCAATGGCGATGCTTCCGCCGACGTACGTGACGGTCTCCGAGTTGGCGACGTACGCGACCCCAGGCGAGGCTCTTGCCGCCGCCGAGCACCGGACGGTCACGACGGTGACGCCGGGTGTCGAGATCATCGACGGCGAAGGATTCTTGGTCGTGGACGACGGCGCCCGGTGGTGAGCTGGCGGGGTGGGCTGTTCGGGGAGCGCGCTGTCTGCGTGCTGGCCCCCAATGCGTCTGCGATGACGCTCGACGGCACGAACACCTGGGTGCTGCGCGAGCCCGATGCCGGTCGCGCCATCGTCGTTGACCCTGGACCGTTGCAGGAGCAGCACCTCGACCGCGTCGCCAAAATTGCTGGGCCGGTGGCAGTCGTCCTGCTCACTCACGGCCACGCCGACCACAGCGAAGGTGCTCGTGCTTTCGCCGACAGGGCGGGTTGCGGCGTACGTGCTCTCGACCCGACGTTCGTCTACGGTGGCGAAGGGCTGCACGACGGCGACGTCGTGGAAGTCGACGGCCTCGAGGTGCGGGTCGTCGCGACGCCCGGGCACACCAGTGACTCACTGAGCTTCGTGTTGCCAGCCGAACGTTCGGTGCTGACCGGCGACACGGTTCTCGGCCGGGGTACGTCGGTGGTGGCACATCCCGACGGCTCCCTCGGCGCCTATCTCGGCTCCCTGCGCCGGCTACGGGACCTCGCCGAGCAGCATGAGCTCGACATGATCTGGCCGGGCCATGGCCCGGTCCTCGACGAGGCGCTGCCGGTACTCGACTTCTACCTTCGCCACCGCGCCGAGCGGCTCGACCAGGTGCGCGAGGCTGTCGCTGCAGGAGCAGTCGGGCCGATGGACGTCGTTCGCGAGGTTTACGCCGACGTGGACCAGCGCCTCTGGCCCGCTGCCGAGCTCAGCGTCCGCGCCCAGCTCGAGCACCTCGACATCCGCACCGGCAACTGACCTTCGTCGGTCGAAGTCCCGAGCTCGCTGCTCCCCGGGGGACGCCTTCCGAGAGATGACCGCAGTCGACGAGCGCAGAGGTGGGCGCGACCTGGCCGTCAGGCCTGGGCCATCTGTCGCAGGACGTCGGCGTGGCGCCGCAGAGTGTCACGCAGCTCGCTCGGATAGACCACCCGGACGGCGAACGGCAGCTCCGCGATCCGCCACGCGAACCAGTCGAGGTTGCTCGTCGACGACCGCACTCGAGTGCGGCTGCCCGGTAGCTGCCCCAGCTCGGCGAAGTGCCGGGGCAGCTCGGCGCGGACTTCCGCGGGCGCCGCTTCCACCTCGAGCTCGACCGGCCACTCGCGACCGCGGATCAAGGTCCGCTCGACTTCCGCGACGACATCGAGCGCAACCGGCATCGCGAAGTGACGCGGCTGGTGGCGGACCTGCGTGATCCGGTCGACGCGAAACGTACGTCGGGCTTCGCGCAGGTGGCAGTAGCCGTGCACGTACCAGCGTCCGTGCAGCGTCACCAGGCCGTACGGGTCCAGTTCACGTCGGCTCTCGGGCTCGTCTCCTCGCCGGTAGTCGATGCGGCATCGCTGCCGCGCGAGCACACCGCGCGCCAGACTGGCGAGCACAGCAGGATCGGGAAAGCGCCGTCCACCTGCGGCAGAGTCCGTCGGCAGGGCGGTCACCTCACGCAGTGCCTGCACCTGCCGGGCAAGGTCGGCCGGCAGCACCCGTTCGATCTTGGCGAACGCGCTCGCCACGACCGGCGGCAGGTCGTCGTACGACGTCGACCGGATGGCCAGCAGCGCGACCGCCAACCCGACCGCCTCGTCAGGGCTAAACATCAGGGGCGGCAGTCGGAACCCGGGGAGCAGCCGGTAGCCGCCGCGCCGGCCCGTCGTCGTGGCCACCGGGATGCCCATCTCCTGCAGTGTCGTGACATAGCGGCGGACGGTGCGCACATCGATGCCGAGTGCGGCGGCCAGCGCCGGTCCGTTGATGCCGGGCCGATCCTGCAGCATCTCGAGCAGGGCGAGAAGTCGACCAGCCGGTCGCCGCACGTCCATCGCGCACCTTCGTAACGGAGTGGAAGAAGTCGTCAGAACCAGGGCGGAAACCGTCCGGGTTCATCCCTACTGTAAGACACGGGAAGTCATCCCTCACCAGAGGAGTCGCCATGAGTACGCGTACCGGCACCAGCACCGCCCTGTTGGTCATCGACCTTCAGCAGCAGGTGCTGGAGACTGCCTGGCAGCGCGATGACGTCATTGCGCGCACCGCCAAGCTGATCGCCCGCGCACGGGAACAACAGACGCCGATCGTGTTCGTGCAGCACCATGCCACGAATGGCGAGGGGCTGGTGCGAGGAACCGAAGGCTGGAGGTTCGTCGACGCGGTTGCCCCGGGGCCTGACGACACTCTCGTCGAGAAGAACTACTCCGACGCGTTCGCCGACACCGATCTGGAAGCGATTCTCGCCGGGGTCGACGCGAGCCACCTGGTCGTTGCTGGCGCCGAGTCCGACGCCTGCATCAACACCACGGTGCGCCGGGCACTCGCCGAAGGGTATGACGTCACGTTGGTCGAGGACTGCCACACCACGTCGGACCGGCGTTTCGACGACTCCCGAGTCGAGGGCGACATCCACATCGACGCCGTGCAGGTGGTGGCTCACGTGAACCTTTGCGTCTGGTCACTCACCTATCCCGGCCAGGTTTCCACCGTCGTACCCGCAGCGGACGTCGACTTCTCGCTGCCGCAGGCGGCGGCCTCGTAGCGACGCGGCGTCTCTTACTGCTCAGCGTCGAAGGTTGCGCCGACACTGAGCCGCCGTGCGGTCGTCTCGGCAGGACCGAACGTCTCGACGTGCATGAGGTAAGCCCCATGGCCGGCCTCGTTCAGCAGGCCGTCGTGGATGGGGATCGCCACCTTGGGTTTGACGGCACGCAGGAAGTCGAGCGTTTCGCTCATGCGGCACCACGGCGCGCTGAGTGGCAGGCCGAGTACGTCGATGTCACCGGGGGTCTCGTCGTAGCTGTCACCCGGGTGGAAGAGCCGCAACTTGGCGCTGTCGGTCAGGATGAGGCCGACGTTTCCCAGTGGCGACACCTGATCATGGTTGCTGGCATGGCGACCACCGACCGCTTCGATCCGGATGCCGCCCACCGTCGTCACAGCGCCGGCAGCAAAGACGTTCGCCGGCCCGATGGCGAGCGCCTGGATGGCCTCTGGCTCGATCAACAGCCGGGCACCGGGGTTGACGCGCGCCAGCTCCGGGAATCGCTCGGGGTCGACGTGGTCGGGGTGGAGGTGGGTGACGGCTATTGCGTCGAGGTCGCGCAACGACTCGAAGCCTTCGGAGTACGTGCCCGGGTCGATGAGTACGCGAGTGTCGTCGGACTCGATCAGGAGACACGCATGGCCGAGGTAGGTGACGCGCATGAAGCCACGGTAGCGGCGCAAGTCATCGGGCGCGACGCTTAAGGCGTTCGACATCCATGATCACGACTGAGCGGGCCTCGAGACGGAGCCAGCCACGGGAGACGAAATCAGCCAGCGCCTTGTTGACGGTCTCGCGCGAGGCACCGACGAGCTGTGCCAGCTCTTCCTGCGTCAGGTCGTGGTGCACGTGCACACCGTCGTCGGCGACGCGGCCGAAGCGCGACGACAGATCGAGCAGTGCCTTGGCGACCCGACCGGGAACGTCTGAGAACACCAGGTCGGCCACCACGTCGTTGGTCTTGCGCAGCCGGCCAGCGAGCTGCGTCAGCAGGCCGCGTGCGACCTCGGGGCGCCCGGTGAGCCACGGCCCGAGCTCGTCGTGACCAAGGCTCTTGAGCGTGCACTCGGTGACTGCGGTGACGGTGGCGGAGCGTGGACCGGGATCGAACAGTGACAGCTCACCGAACATCTGGCCGGGACCGAGGATCGCCAGCAGGTTCTCGCGTCCGTCGCTGGAGGTGCGGCCGAGTTTGACCTTGCCCTCGGTGACGACGTACAGCCGATCGCCCTCGGCACCCTCGTGAAACAAGATCTCGCCCCGCCCGAGCCGGCTCTCGCTCATCGAGGCGCTCAAAGCCGCCGCAGCCTCGTCGTCCAGCCCGCTGAACAAGGGAGCCTGTCGTAGCACCTCGGCGTTCACGCTCGTCCTCGCGTTGTACGAGGAGGTGCCGGTGCTGGTATCGGTATCACGCGTCACAGTGTGACGCATCCACGACGACCGCGCCACGGCGCTCCGCTTCTGTGCCGCTCCCCCTCCCTGCCCCGCTTCGCCCGCTGTCGGTGAGATTCGCGCGATGTCGTACGCCGTAGGCTGGGCGCATGTCTTGCGCCGCCCCTGCTGCCCCGGCAGAGAGCCGGACCGCGTTGGTGCGGCGAGCACGCCGGATCAACCGAGTCCTGTCTACGACCTACCCCGAGGCCGGGTGCGAGTTGGACTTCGGCTCGCCCTGGGAGCTGTTGGTGGTGACGGTGCTGTCGGCGCAGACCACCGACAAGCGGGTCAACGTCGTCAGCCCGACGCTCTTCACGGCGTATCCCGGACCCGCTGAGCTGGCCGCAGCCGATCCGGTTCGGGTGGAGCAGATCATCGCCCCTACCGGCTTCTTCCGGGCGAAGACGGCGTCGATCATGAAGCTCGCCGCCGCCGTGCTCGAAGACTTCGGCGGCAAGGTGCCAGGGAGACTCGACCAGCTCGTCACCCTCCCCGGCGTGGGCCGCAAGACCGCCAACGTCGTGCTCGGCAACGCGTTCGGAGTTCCCGGCATCACCGTCGACACGCACTTCGGCAGGCTCGTCCGCCGCTTTGGCTGGACCGCAGAGACCGATCCGGTCAAGGTCGAGCACGCCGTCGCAGGGTTGTTCCCCAAGCGTGACTGGACCATGCTCAGTCACCACCTGATCTGGCACGGTCGCCGACGCTGTCACGCCCGCAACCCCGCCTGTGGTGCCTGCCCGCTCGCCCGGCTGTGCCCGGCGTACGGCGAGGGACCAACCGACCCGACGACGGCCGCCAAGCTCGTGCGCACGGAGGGGCGCGGATGACGCTACGGGAGACCGCCCTGGTGGGAGCGGGGGTGCTACTCGCGGGCGCCTGCTCCGCCCCGCCCCCCGCCGAGGACAAGCCCTACGAGTTCGACCAGCAGCAAGCTTCCGTCAAGGTCGATACCCCCAAGCTGCGTGAGCAGAAAGCCGCAGCGGGGATAGCAAACTGCCCCACCAGCGACACCACCGCGGTCCACGTTGACGGCGGGCTGCCGGCCCTGACCCTGCCGTGCCTCGGCGGGGGGCGGGACGTCCAGCTGGCGGGGCTGCGAGGCACACCGACGGTGGTCAACTTCTGGGCGCAGTACTGCGGCCCCTGCCGGGCGGAGGCACCGCTGTTTCAGCAACTGCACGAGGCTGGCGGCGCTGACCTCGCCGTGATCGGCATCGACTGGCAAGACCGACCCGGGTTCGCGCTCGCCTTCGCCAACGAGCTGGGACTGACCTACCCGCAGATCGCTGACCCGGATGCCGTCACGCGAGCACCATTGCGGGTCTCGGCTCTCCCGATGACCATGCTGATCGACGCCGACGGAAAGATCGCGCACACCACGTACGGCGCGATCGAGTCGCTCACGGAGCTCGCCGACCTAGTCGACCGCGAGCTCGGTGTACGCGTCGACGTTGGCCCCAGATGAGCAGCGAGGGGGCAGTCGTCCCCTCGTGGCTTCGGCCGCTGGCCTCGACGCTCCGAGATGTCGATGCCCGCGACCTGAGGCCCTTCTCGGCGCCGAAGGGGAACCGACCTCGCGCGGCCTCGGTGCTCATCCTGTTCGGCAACGAGGCAGACGGCAACGAAGCGCGCGGCGGCCACCCTCTCGCGTCGCCAGACAGTGCCCCGCTTGGTGCTCACGTGCTGCTTCTCGAGCGCGCATATGACATGCGGTCGCACGCAGGGCAGGTGGCGTTCCCCGGTGGGGTCCAGGACCCTGGAGACGCCGACGAGGTCGAAGCCGCGCTGAGGGAAGCGCGGGAGGAAACGGGGTTGAACCCCTCCGGCGTTCAGGTGCTTGCGACGATGCCCGCACTATGGCTGCCGCCGAGCAACTTCGCGGTGACGCCGGTGGTGGCGTGGTGGCACACACCCAGCCCGGTGCATGCCGTCGACCCGGCCGAGACGGCGTCCGTGCACACGGTGGCGCTCGACGAGCTCCTCGACCCGGCCCACCGCGTCACGGTCCGCCACCCGTCGGGATACCAAGGCCCGGCGTTCCTCGTCCGTGACCTCGTGGTGTGGGGTTTCACGGCGGGGTTGCTCTCTCGCATCTTCGCCCTCGTCGGTTGGGAGCGTCCGTGGGACACCTCCCGCCGCGCCGACCTACCGTCGGAGATGGCCGCGAGCTCGCTGCGGGATCTGGACCGCCGACAGGTTGAGCCGTGAACGTTCTCGACCTCGTCCTACTCCTGGCGGTCGTCGTATACGCCGCGAGCGGCTATCGGCAGGGTTTCGTTGTCGGCTCAGCATCGACGTTCGGCCTGCTCGCCGGCGGCTTCCTCGGGGCGCAGATCACCCCACCACTGCTCGACGGCTTCGACGCTGGCTTCGAAGTGTCGGTGGCTGCGCTCATGATCGTGCTCGCGTGTGCGTTCGGCGGCCAGGCGCTCGGAGCGTTCAGCGGGCTACAGCTTCGCAGCCGGATCACCTGGCGGCCGGCCCGGGTGTTCGACGCGATCGGAGGCTCGGTGCTCAGCGGCGTGGCGGTCCTGCTCATCGCCTGGGTGCTCGGCGTCGCGGTCAGCGGCGCCAGACTGCAGGGGCTCAACCAGGAGGTGCGGTCATCGGCTGTCCTCCAGACGGTCGACGAGGTGCTGCCGGGAGGCGCCGACAACGTTTTGTCGGCATTCAACTCGATCGTCGACGCGTCGCACTTCCCGGACTACCTTGATCCGTTCGCGACGGAGCGGATCAAGGACGTGGTGCCCCCGACCAGTCGGATCGCGCAACGACCGAGCGTGGCCCGTGCCGAGGCCAGCGTCGTCAAGATCGTGGGTGCTGCGACCTCGTGCGGACGCAACATCGAGGGCAGCGGCTTCGTCTTCGCCCCCCAACTGGTGATGACCAACGCGCATGTCGTGGCCGGGGTGCGCGCCCCGACGGTCAGCGTCGGCGGCGGCGCCTACGAGTCCGAGATCGTCTATTACGACTCCGACGTAGACGTGGCGGTGCTGGCGGTGCCTGGATTGGACGCCTCAGCGCTGCATTTCGACGCCTCCGCTGAGACGGGGGAGGCCGCTGCGGTGCTCGGCTTCCCTGAGAACGGGCCATACGACGTGCGACCGGCGCGGGTTCGAGATCGACAGTCGCTGCGCAGCGCCGACATCTACGGTGACGGGACCGTGGTCCGTGACACGTACTCCCTCTACTCGCGGGTTCGACAGGGAAACTCCGGTGGCCCGCTGGTCGACCGTCAGGGGGAGGTCATCGGTGTCATCTTCGCGGCCAGCGTCACCGACGCCGACACCGGCTACGCGCTGGCTGCTGACCAGGTGGCCGACGCAGTCCGAGTCGGTGCGGCTTCACGCCAGCCGGTCTCCACCGGCGACTGCGCCATCTGAAAGTCCGGCGAGCCACTGCAGCAGCGCCTTGGTGACGGCTCCGGGTTGCTCCTCGTGGGGGAAATGGCCAGCTGCGTCGATCTGCACCGCGGTGTGCGGCCCGTCGACGTGGCTTTTCGATCCCCTCACGGCGCGTGGGCTGACGACGACGTCGGCGTGACCGCGCAGCTGCAGAACCGGTACGCCGATGCGAGCACGCATCATGGTCGTGAAGGCGCGTCCATCTGCTCGCAGCCGTGAGCGCACGAGCCACCGGTGGTACTCGAGCGCACAGTGGGGAGAGGGCCACTGCGCCAACGCGTCGCGGTACTGCGACGCCTCAGCGGCGGACGGGAAGGCTGAGTCCCGTGCCGACCACGCCGCGAGATGGCGAGCGATGTAGTCACCGCGCATGATGCGGCGCTCGGGCACCCAGGGAAGCTGCATGGCCGCAAGGTGCACCAGCGGAGCCCGCCGCAGCAGGCGCGGCGTGCGCAACATCTCGACCGGGTGGGGTGCCGAGATGGCGACGAGCCCCCGGACACAGGAGGGATGCCCGGCTGCGACCGCCCAGCCGACGTACCCACCCCACCCCTGACCGACCACGACGGCGTCGCGCGCGCCGAGAGTGCGGATGACACCGGCCACATCGGCAGCCAACGTGACAGGGTCGTACCCGCGGGGGGTCTTGTCGCTCCCGCCGTATCCGCGCAGGTCCATCGCCACGGCATGGAAGCCGGCGGCAGCAACCGCAGGCAGCTGGTGCCGCCAGGCCCACCAGAACTCCGGAAAGCCGTGCAGGAACAATACGATCGGACCTGTACCGACCTCGGCGACGCGGAAGCGCGCCCCGTTCGCCGCCACGTGGCGCAAGGTCCAGGGCCCCTCGAGGGCGGTCACCGGGTCACCTGTGCAACGGGAGTTGCTCAGCCGCGCTTCAGGATCTGCTTGTTGCTCTTGACGGCCGCGATGGTCTGCTCGGGTGCCCTGGCCCGCTTGACGTTCCTGATACCGAGGAGGGCCAGCAGACCGGCCACCAGAAGGTAGATGACGAACACGATCAGAAACGCCGTCGCAGTGCCGGCGAACCACCAGTCGAGGAACAGGGCGAACGCGATCGACACGATGATGATGGCCAGAATGCCCACGAACGCGGCAGCTGCGAGCAGTGCGGCGCCGACGCCGCCGAACTTGAGGCTGACTTTGATCTCGGTCTTGGCCAACTCGATCTCGCTGCGGATCAGCGTCGAGAAGTCGCGGGTCGTCTCGGCGACCAATTTGCCGATGGTGGGGTCGTCGTCGTGCATCGGCCTTGGGCTACTGGTCGCCATCGTTGTCCTCTCAGCGGCTAGACCGGGTCACCGGCCACATTCGACACCGAAACCCTACGGTGTCGAGCGGCGAGGCGCGACCTGCCCTGCCGCATGCGACCCGCGCCGGGCGGGCTGGGGATTCGGCGTATGGCCGGATCAGTCCTCGTCGGCCTTGCCCTTGTCGATGTTGGACTTGATGGTGTCCATCACGCTTGAGTCGGCCAGGGTGGTGAGGTCGCCTGTTTCCCGGTTCTCGGCCACGTCGCGCAGCAGCCGGCGCATTATCTTGCCGGATCGGGTCTTGGGCAGCTCTGGCACGACCATGATCGAGCGCGGTTTGGCGATGGCGCCGATCTGCTTGCCGACGTGGGTGCGGAGCTCGTTGACGACGTCTTCGCCCCCGTCGCCTGCGCTCTCGCGCAAGATCACGAACGCCACCACGGCCTGACCGGTGGTGTCGTCGGTGGCGCCGACGACTGCCGCCTCGGCGACCTTCTCGTGTGACACCAGCGCCGACTCGATCTCGGTCGTCGAGAGTCGGTGGCCGGACACGTTCATCACGTCGTCGACTCGACCGAGCAGCCAGACGTCGCCGTCCTGGTCGAGCTTGGCCCCGTCGCCGGCGAAGTACTGCCCGGGGAACCTCGACCAGTACGTCTCCTTGAACCTCTCGTCGTCGCCCCAGAGCGTCCGCAGCATCGCCGGCCACGGCTCGGTCAGCACAAGATAGCCCCCTGACCCCGGCTCCACCGCGTCGCCGGACTCGTCCACCACCAACGCCTCGACCCCGGGAATGGCCTTCATCGCCGACCCCGGCTTGCCGGAGGTGACACCCGGGAGCGGGCTGATCATGATCATGCCCGTCTCGGTCTGCCACCAGGTGTCGACGACCGGACAGCGCTCGCCGCCGATCTCCTTGCGGTACCACATATATGCCTCAGGGTTGATCGGTTCACCGACCGACCCAAGTAGCTGCAGCGAGCTGAGGTCGAACTTGGCCGGGATCTCCGCACCCCACTTCATGAACGTGCGGATCGCCGTCGGTGCCGTGTAGAACTTCGTCACCTTGTAGTCCTGCACGATCTCCCACCAGCGGCCCTTGTGCGGGGTGTCGGGGGTGCCCTCGTACATCACCGACGTCGCGCCGTTGGCCAGCGGTCCGTAGACGATGTAGGAGTGACCGGTCACCCAGCCGATGTCGGCCGAGCACCAGTAGACGTCCGTCTCCGGCTTGAGGTCGAAGATCCCCCAGTGGGTGTAGGCGGTGCCGACCAGGTAGCCGCCGGTGGTGTGCAGGATGCCTTTCGGCTGGCCCGTCGACCCGGAGGTGTACATCACGTAGAGCGGGTGCTCGGCGTCGAAGGCTTCAGCGGTGTGGTCGGTCGACTGCCGGTCCACGATCTCGTGCCACCAAGCGTCGCGGTCGTCGGTCCAGTCGATGTCGTCCTGGCCGGTACGCCGGACCACCAGCACGGAGCGGACGTCCGGGCAGGACTCGAGTGCGGTGTCGACGAC